>JAGNOB010000087.1 GCA_017990305.1 Leucobacter sp. | reverse complement strand
CATGCAGAAGTACGGTTTTGCAGAGGCGCGTCCCGTCCTCGAGCGTGCAAGCGCCCGCGAGACCGCGGCCCGCGTTGCACTGGGTGCCGTCGCTCGGTCGTTCCTCGCAGAGCTCGGCGTGCAGCTCGTGAGCCACACGGTCTCGATCGGCGATGTTGTTGCTCCAGCTGACACGGCGCTGCCTCGTCCTGAGGACGTCGCGGCCCTCGATGCTGATCCGCTCCGCTGCTTTGACGCGGACACGAGCGCACGCATGGTTGCGGAAGTGGACGACACGAAGAAGTCTGGCGACACCATCGGTGGCATCGTCGAGGTGCTCGCCTACGGTCTGCCGCCAGGGCTCGGCTCATACGTGCACTGGGATCGCCGTCTCGACTCCCGGCTCGCGGGAGCACTCATGGGGATCCAGGCAATCAAGGGCGTCGAGGTCGGCGACGGGTTTGAGACGACACGCCGACGAGGCTCTGTTGCGCACGACGAACTGCATCTGCGCGAAGGCGAGATCGTTCGAGACACCGGCCGCGCAGGCGGTATCGAGGGTGGCATGTCGACCGGCCAGGTGCTCCGCGTCCGCGCGGGCATGAAGCCGATCGCAACGGTGCCGCATGCGCTGCCGACAATCGACGTGGCGACGGGTGAGGAGGCGAAGGCGCACCACCAGCGTTCCGACGTCTCGGCCGTCCCCGCCGCTGGCGTCGTCGCTGAGGCGATGGTCGCGCTCGTGCTCGCTGAAGCCGTAGTTGAGAAGTTCGGTGGGGACAGCCTCGCTGAGACCCGACGCAACCTCGACAGCTACCTCGCTGCGATCCCCGAGCAGCTCGCGACCGCCCGAGAGTCGTGAGCGGCGGGCGCCGCGCCGGTCGGCGAGCTGGGGCCCCGGTCGGAGCGCCGAAACCCGCACCGCCCGTACAGGCGCGACAGGCGGCCGCCGACGCCGGGGCGGGAGCTCCCGAGCCTCCCGTTGGTGGGAAGCGCTCCGGGGCGTCATCGAGCGAGGCCGCGAGGCCGCAGCCACGTCGTGGATCGAAGCGACGCAGGCGCCGTCGAGGCGGCGGGAACCGCCTTCCCGAGCGCACGATCGTGTTTGTCGGCCCCATGGCTGCGGGCAAGACCAGCCTGGGGCGTCGCGTAGCGAAAGAGCTTGGGATCCCGTTTGTTGATAGCGACGTGGTCTTCGTGCGTGAGCATGGCCCGATCACGGACTTCTTCTCCGCACACGGCGAACCCGAGTTCCGCCGTATCGAGGCGGAGATCATTGCCGCAGAGCTGGCTCAGCCGGGCACACGTATTCTCGCCCTTGGCGGGGGAGCCGTGCTCGCCGAGTCGACACGGGCGCTGCTGCAGGAGCACCCGACGATCCTGCTCATGACGACGCAGGAAGCGGTGCTGCGCACTGCGAATATCGCGCGTCGTCCGCTACTGCGAGACGATCCCTCGGCCTGGGGGCGCATTCTTGCGGAGCGCAAACCCCTCTACCTTGAGGTCGCTGACGTTACTTTCCGCACCGACCGTGCTGGGAAGGAGCAGCTCACGCGACGTGTCGTGGAGTGGGCTCGTGCCTACGCCCGCCGCGAGCGCGCTGCTGCGCAGGCGGCCGCACGGAGTGCCGCGCAGGGCGATAACCCTGCACCTAACCCACGCCAGCTTCCCGTCGAAGACGCGGATCACAGCACGGAACAGTACACCGAAGGAGAGGACCAGGAGTGAGCATGCCTGCGAACATCAGCGAGATCACCGTCACCGGGGAAACCAACTACACGATTACGGTGGGCAGGGACCTCTTCGACAGGGTTCCTGAGGCGCTGGGCTCCCGGGTCTCGAAGGTGCTCATCGTGCACACGTCGACGGTCGGGCGACTTGCCGACGAACTGCGCACAGCGCTCAAGGAGCACTACGGCGAGGTCATGCTCGCCGAGGTGCCTGACGCAGAGTCGGCGAAGCGTGTTGAAGTTGCGGCGTTCTGCTGGCAGATCCTCGGGCAGGCCGACTTCACACGCAGCGACGCGATTATCGGCCTTGGCGGGGGAGCCGTAACGGACCTCGCCGGGTTTGTTGCCGCCACCTGGCTGCGCGGGGTGAAGCTCGTGCAGATCCCGACAACCGTGCTCGGCATGGTTGATGCCGCCGTCGGCGGCAAGACGGGCCTGAACACTGCCGAGGGCAAGAACCTCGTTGGGGCGTTCTACCCGCCTGCTGCTGTGATCTGCGACCTTGCTGTGCTCGATACGCTTCCGAAGAACGAGGTGCTGGCAGGGTTCGCCGAGGTAGCAAAGTGCGGTTTCATTGCGGAGCCGGAAATTCTCGACATCATCGAGGCCGACGTTGACCGCGCGACGGACCCCTCTACCGCGGAGTTCCAGCGCGTTGTCGAGCTGTCGATTGAAGTGAAGGCTCGCGTAGTCTCTGAAGACTTCAAGGAAGGTGGCGTGCGGGAGATCCTCAACTACGGCCACACGCTCGGGCACGCGATTGAGCATGCGGAACGCTACCAGTGGCGCCACGGCGTCGCGATCGCTATTGGCATGGTCTACGCCGCCGAGCTCGGACGGATGGCAGGTGCGCTCTCCGATGAGGTCGTTGAACGGCACCGTCGCGTGCTGACGCTGCTTGGGCTCCCGCTCGGATACCCTGCTGGCCGTTGGCCCGGTCTGCTGGCGGCGATGCAGCGGGACAAGAAGGCTCGTGCTGGCATGCTCCGGTTCATTGTGCTTGATGATTTGGCAAAGCCCCGCGTGCTCGCAGGCGTCGACGAGTCGATGCTCCAGTTCGCCTATCAGGAGATCGCAAGCTAGTCATCGCGCAATGTGAGAATTGCGCGTAGACTGGTCGCATGAGCATCTCAGTTCCGCAGCAGCCCGGCTTCGCCGACGGCTTTCGCATGCTGCTCGGCGCGGCGGGTAACGGTGCGCTTCTTGCCGAGCTCATCGGCGTCAAGCCCTCGCAGGTGACCCGGTGGAAGCAGGGCGCGCAGCTCCCCTCCGCCGAGTCCGCGCGATCTATTATGGATTTCGCCTACATCATCGCGCGAGCCGAATCTACGATGCACACGAAGGTTGTCCCGATCTGGCTTGATTCGCCCAACCAGTTCTTGCGTGGCTCGACGCCGCGCGAGTGCATCAAGCTTGGCCGCGTTGCAGAAGTCATTGGCGCGATCGACGCTGAAGACGAGGGCGCGTACGCGTAGTCATGCCCGAGGCGTTGCGGCTCTACCGCTGCTATCCAAGAATTGCTGGCGCGCGGCCAGGGCGGCCCGGGCACTGGTCTTTTGTTCCTCGGCCGCAGTTCCACGGTCGCTGGGACAACTCAGACCTCTTCGACTCCTGGTATTTTTCCCGTACCGCCGTCGGCGCCATCGCAGAGAGCTTCTACAACAAGCGTCGATGGATCCCTGAAGTGTTTCTCACGCCTGCGGGTGAGCCGCGGGCGCTCGCTGAGTTTCGCTATTCGGGGCCTGATCTCATCGACCTCGACAACGCAGCTGCGCTCGCGGCTCTCGGGGTTCGGCCAAGCGAGATTGTCGTGCAGGATCTCGGTGTAACGCAGGGCATCGCGCGGCGCCTCTTTGAGGCTGACGGGGCCGATCAAGGCGGAATCACTTGGTGGTCTTCGCAGATGCCTTCCGAGACCTCGGCGCTGCTGTGGTCGCAAGGCGGCCAGCCGCCGTCAGGGCTTGAACTCGTTGGCATACAGGCGCTGAGCACTGAACATCCCGCGGTAGTTGAAGCCGCTGCACGGCTCTATCGGGACGTCGGCTAGCGGTCAACTGCCCGGCGCAAGCACCGCCCGGCACGCGAGATGCAGGGCGAGCCTCGTTTCGGGCGAGGTGAGGTCAGCGCCGACGAGCTCCTGCGCGCGCTGCACACGTTGCGAGACCGTGTTCCGGTGCAGGCCAAGCGCGTGAGCGGTCGCCTGAATTCCCGACTCGTGGTCGAGGTACGCGGCGAGGGTGTCGAGCAGTTCGGGCGCTTCAGTGAGCAGCGGCGCGAGCAGGGATTCTGCCGCGGGCAGGAACGTGTCGTTGCCGGTCCACGCCAGGAGAAGCTGCTCAAGTCCGAGGCTGTCGACACGAACAAGATAGCCGCTGCTTGACCGGGACGTCGCGATCTTCGCGGCGTCTGTCGCCTCGCTGAGAGTCCGAGCTAGCCCGCCTTCACCGCTCTGCAGCGAGCCGATACCCAGCGCGATGTCACGCGTACGTCTCAGGTTCTGGTGAACGGCGTGCAGCGCGCCAACGAGGGTCTCCACTTGGCTCGCGCTCGGCGCCTCCGCGAAGCTCAACCAGCCGAGTACGCTTCGCCCGCTCAGCACAGCACGGCTCTCGACACTGATCGAGGCGAGCTCGTGTGACACAGCCCGCAGCAGCCCGATCGGGTCAACTCTGCTTCGCGGGCTGAATTGGAACCCCAGGTGGAAACCGGCCGTCCGCCACCCACGCTCAGACATGCGTGATTGCACGTCGGCATCGCGTGCACCGCGCAGCTCGAGGAACGCACGCAGCAGGTCGGCAGACGCTGAAGCGTCGTTGACCGACGCAAGCTCATCGATGAGGATTCGGGCAGCAACGGCGGGCATCATGATCTCCGCGACAGTCGACAGCGCGCGCAACTGCGCGTCTCCGATCCCTGTGCCGAAAACGACGAGCCGCAGGCCCTCACGTGTGGAACTGTCAACCCGCACCGACGCTGCGGCCTCGTCAGCGTGACGCGCGACGCTGATCCAAGGCGAGAACTCGATGGCCCCGTGGAGTTTCGGGCTAAGCGTTCCTCCCGACTGCTGGACGGCCCCACTGCTGTCGATGAGCGCGATACCGTGCCCGATCGCAGCGCACAGGTGGCCGAGGAGGTCGGCGAGGTCTGTCGCCGGGTATTCAAAGGCCTGCGCCACTTTGCGCACATAGTCGATCGTCAGCGCGTCCCGTGCCTGCTGCAACTGCCAGCAGGCGCGGGCAAGCTCGTAAGGGCGCGCGACCGCGAGCAGGGAGACGCCGAGACGCGCCGCGAGTTTCTGTGCACCGGGCGCTGCAGCGCCGGCCCCGGGTATCGCGATTGCGTGAAACCCGTGATCGTGTACGCGTCGGACGAGCGCGTCCTGCTGCCAGGTCGTAGTTGGCATAGCGGAGGACATGATGAGCAGGCCGTTGCCGGTGGCCGAGTGCTCATCGACGGTCACCTCCTGCCAACTGCCGCTCTGTGGCCCGGCGATATGAGCGAGTTCGCCATTGTCCGGGTGAGCCAGGATGCTTGGGAGATCGAGAGTGACAGTGTCGGGGCGCCTCGGCGTTACCATGCTGGGTCCAATCCGTGGATGCCGTATGAAGAGGGGAAGAGCCTCGCGGCTCGCTCGGGTGCGTCGCGCCACCAGGGATCGGCGGGAAGCGTGAGCAGTGCAACATGCCTGTTGACGTGCAAATCGGTCACCTCGACGAGTTCCCGGGACAGCGCGTCGATAGCAACGATGTAGTCGGGAGCAGCCGCGACTGGTTCACCGTCTACAAGCACCGCGAGGTGCTCTGACCGTGAGACCAGACGGATCACTGCCCCGTCCATGCCCCCGATCTCTGCGGCGTGCACATGCGGGTCGCGCGAGTCCTGGGCAAGCGCAAGAACGCGTCCGTGCCCGACGAGGCTAGCTCCGAGCCGTGTTGCGAGCGCCTCAACCGGGTCGTCACGTGTCGCGGCAAGCGCAGCGCCGATCTCGAGCGAGCGTGCAATATGACCGTGCAGGGAGTCTGCGACGAGGTCGCTGGCCGTAAAGCCGGCGAAGATGACCGCACCGGCGCCGCCGGATTGGATCATCGCCGCACGCAACAGCTGGTCGACATCCTCGCCTCTCCGTGATTGGAGGAGCGATACGCCGCCCGCGCCCGTTGAGCACACCGCAAACAGTCCAGGGGTTTCCATGATGTAGAGGCTTGTCCGGTCAAGAGTAGGCACGGCGCGCCCGCTGCAGTCAGCGTCGATAATGGTGCGGTCATGGGCGAACAGAAACGGCGTGAGCGCGTTCATGCCGCCTGCTTCGAACGAGCAGACTGCCTCAAGTCGGCGGCCCATCCAGCGCTCCGCCACTGCGAGGAGCGGCCCGAACGCATCGGCCTCAGGAAGTCGTTCGTTGAGCAGCATTGTCGAGCCGGCAAACGCGGCGGCAAAGCACGGGGTGTCCGGGGCGAGTTCGCCCGGGAGGACAGTCTCGATGGGCGACTCGAAAAACGGCCGCACCATTAGCTCAGTGAGTGTCGGAGAGCCGCCGCCACCTGAGCCGAAGAACGATGCGCCCGCCGCAAGGAGCGGCAGGTCTCCCGCTGTAAGGGTGAAGGCCATGGCTTCAAGCGTAGATGATCAGGGCAGGGAGCTGCGCCGAACGCATAAGAACCGCAGCAATCGTCTCGTAGTTACATTTCGGATGCTTGCTTGGGGTAGCGTGGGGAGCCCTAGCGAAACGAGGCAACATGCCGCAACGCAACGACTACCGCATTCCCCACCCAGCAACTGACACAGAGGCGCCGAACGGGGAGGGGACGGCAAGCCCGCCGACGCGAGGGGCCACGCTGAATCGGCCCGTCCTTGACGGCGCCAGCGAGTACTACGGCGAGCTCACGGAAGCCGACGGTGTGGAAGCCGACGGCCTGGAGGCCGACGATGCGGCGGGCGACACGGTAGTGCCCGAGTAGCCCGCCGCCGTGTCAAGGCGCCTCGACCGGCACGCCACCGAGCGTCTCGACGGGGACAAACACCGTGCTCAACCCAAATGCACTCGGTCCGAACGTGTCGAGCGCCGCCGGGGTGCGCATAAGCTCGGGCGTCGATATGCCGAGAACGCGTACCCGTTGGCCGTAACGGAGCCCCTCTGTGGTGATTGGCTCGGCTGTCTCGTGATCGACGATACAGATGAGATCTGGCACGATTGCGAGCAGCTCTTCGCCCCTGTGTGCGGTGAGGTTTTCGTTCTGAAACGCGATCTCCACGG
>JAGNOB010000086.1 GCA_017990305.1 Leucobacter sp. | reverse complement strand
GTTGACGGTCTTGGCCAACCGCTCGAGCTTCTTGAGCGTGCGTCCTTCGCCGACGCGAAGGATCTTCTCGAGGACTGTCGCCACGTTGTGTCTCCTGTACGGTAGTGCGCGATGAGCTGCGGAGCAGGGGCATCGTCGTTGCCTAATTGTGACAACTCCTCAGCTTAGCAACGGCTGTGACCATTGCGCTGGGAATTCCTTCCTTAATTTGAATCATTCAAAATAAGGGCTACAATGGAGGCATGCCCACCACTCACCACGCCACGGAGTCCGCAGCCCGGCTCAACGCCGCGGGGCTACGCTCCACTGCGCCACGGCGGGCCGTGCTTGACGCACTCCAGCCGGGTGGGCACCTCGACGCGAGCGAGCTCTACGAGCGCCTCCGCGTCGAACTTCCCGGCACCTCGCTGCAGGCGGTCTACGGCGTACTCACCGCGTTGACCGAGGCAAATCTCGTGCGCCGAATCACGCCGGCAGGCGGATCCGCACGGTACGAGGCGCGCGTCGGCGATAACCATCACCACCTATTGTGTGGCTCCTGTGGCCGCCTCGAGGACGTGCCGTGCACCGTGGGCGCCGCCCCGTGTTTGACGCCATCAGATGATCACGGATTCGAGATCACGGCTGCGGAGATAACCTTCCACGGCCTATGCGCAGACTGTGCGAGCGCCAAGAAGCACGTAGAATTTTCCTCCAAATAATTTCCATCCGACTCAACCCCCACGAAATGAGACAACATGGCTGAGAAAAAGATCCTGACTACCCAGACCGGCACCCCGGTCCCGAGCGACGAGCACTCGCTCACCGTCGGCCCGGACGGGCCCACGGTACTCCACGATCGCTACCTCCTCGAGAAGCTCGCGTCGTTCAACCGTGAGCGCGTCCCCGAGCGCAACCCGCACGCCAAGGGCGGCGGCGCGTTCGGTGAATTCGTCGTCACCGAGGACGTTTCGCAGTACACCCGCGCGGCAGTCTTCCAGCCCGGCGCAAAGGCCGAGACCCTGATCCGCTTCTCGTCGGTTGCCGGCGAGCAGGGCTCCCCCGACACCTGGCGCGACGTGCGCGGATTCTCGCTGCGGTTCTACACCGAAGAGGGCAACCTCGACATCGTCGGCAACAACACCCCGACCTTCTTCATCCGTGACGGCATCAAGTTCCCCGACTTCATCCACTCGCAGAAGCGCCTCGGCGCCTCAGCCCTGCGCGATGCAGACATGCAGTGGGACTTCTGGACCCTCTCGCCCGAGTCGGCTCACCAGGTGACCTACCTCATGGGCGACCGCGGCCTCTCGAAGAGCTGGCGCCACCTCAACGGGTACGGATCGCACACCTACCAGTGGATCAACGCTGAGGGCGAGCGCTTCTGGGTGAAGTACCACTTCATTTCCCAGCAGGGCGTCGAGCGACTCTCCCCCGAGGAAGCCGAGAAGCTCGCAGGAAGCGACGCTGACTACTACCGTCGTGACCTGTTCGAGTCGATCGACAAGGGCGATTTCCCGTCATGGGACATGTACGTGCAGATCATGCCGTACGAGGAGGCGAAGACCTACCGCTTCAACCCGTTCGACCTCACGAAGACCTGGTCGAAGGCTGACTACCCGCGCATCAAGGTCGGTACCTTCACGCTGAACCGCAACCCCGAGAACTTCTTCGCGCAGATCGAGCAGGCGGCGTTCTCGCCGGGCAACCAGGTGCCAGGCACCGGCATTTCGCCCGACAAGATGCTCATGGCTCGCGTCTTCTCGTATGCTGACGCACACCGCCACCGCATCGGCACGAACTTCAACCAGCTGCCGGTGAACCAGCCGCACGCCGGTGAAGTGAACAACTACATGCACGAGGGCAGCATGCGGTACCAGTTCAACGGACCCGAGCACCGCACCTACTCGCCGAACTCGTACGGCACCCCCGGCGGTCCCGTGGCAGATCCGCTCGCCGGTGTTGAGGGCAGCTGGGAGTCAGACGGCGCACTCGTGCGTTCCGCTCACACCCTGCGCGCTGACGACGACGACTTCGGCCAGGCAGGCACCCTCTACCGCGACGTATTCTCGGCAGAAGAGAAGGCCCGCTTCCAGGAGGTCCTCGGCGGCCAGGCGAAGTCGATTACCGTCGACCGCATCCGCGAGCAGTTCTTCGGCTACTGGACGAACGTCGACGCAGAGCTCGGCGCTACCCTCCGCGCGAACTACGCCGCGTAACCAGCTACGCAAGTGACGGGGCCATCCAATCGGGTGGCCCCGTCTCTGCGTTTCCACCTGCAGATCTGAAATGATGGGCTCGTGCAGACTCCGGCAAGACCCGACCCGATAGCGCGCCATGACGCGCTCATCGTGCTGCCGACGTATAACGAGCGCGAGTCTCTGGAGTCGGTCGTCGTCGACGTGCTCAGCTGCGTCCCTGAGGCGCACATTCTGATCATTGACGATGCGAGCCCCGACGGCACAGGCCGCATTGCGGACGCGCTCGCGGCGGCCGATGCTCGCGTCACGGTGCTGCACCGCAGCGGCAAGCTCGGTCTGGGCACCGCATACATCGCGGGGTTCCGCATCGCGCTTGAGCGTGGCTATGCGTACGTCGTTGAAATGGACTCCGATGGTTCGCACCAGCCTGAAGCGCTCCCGGCGCTCCTCACTGCAGCGAGGGACGGCGCCGGGCTAGTGATCGGCACCCGCTGGATGCCGGGCGGTGAGATCGTCAACTGGCCGCGCTATCGGCGCCTGATTTCTCGCGGAGGCACAGCGTTCGCGCGGCGAGCGCTGCGTTCGCAGTTGCGGGATCTCACGAGCGGATTTCGCGTGCTGTCGCGCGAAACTGTCGAGCTCCTTGACACCAGCCGTATCGACTCCGAGGGCTACGCCTTCCAAGTGGAAACCGCGTGGCGCATCGAGCGGCTTGGCTGCACCGTTGCGGAGGTGCCGATTACGTTTGTCGAGCGCACGAGCGGGCGGTCAAAGATGTCGGTTCGGATCATGCGCGAGGCGTTCGTGAACGTGCTGCGCTGGGGCCGTGAGCTGCGTCGAACCACACCGGCGCAGAGCGCGGCCGGCCCAGGAAACCCTGAACCGGCCGCGGTCAAACGTTCGCGCTAGACGCTACTCTTCCGAGAGTGACAGCACCCCGTAGTTCCAGCCCTTACGGCGGTAGACGACACTCGGCTTCTCTGACTCTGAATCGATGAAGAGGAAGAAGTCGTGACCGACGAGCTCCATCTGGTCGACAGCGTCTTCAACTGCGAGCCGCTCCGCGGGAAACTCCTTCGACCGAATAACGACGGGACTGTAGGCCTGCTCGGCTTCTCCGACAACCGGCACTGAGCCGGTCGAGACCGCGTCAATAATCTCGGCTGAGGCGGGCTGCAGGTCCACGACAGCGAAGTCGTTCGCAGCCGCATCGCCGAGCGAGGTACGGCCGCGGCCGCGGTGGTCTTGTGCTCGGTCCTTCGAACGCCGGATGCGTTCGAGCACGCGACCGTAAGCGATGTCATACGCGGAGTACTTGTCGGGGCCGGTCGACTCAGCCCGGATCACCGGGCCCGGGCCAATCAGCGTGATCTCGACGCGGTCACCGTGTTTGGGGCTCTTGTCGCTCAGGCGCGAGACACGCACTTCGAAAGCCTGTGCCTTCGGAAGCAAGCCCGCTACCTTCTCGGTTTTCGACTCGACATACTGCTCGAATCGATCCGTAATCTCGACATTCCTACCGTGGATGCTGACGTCCATGACGACCTCCCAGGTGACTCAGGCGGGTGGGCCGGTGTGGCGCACCACTACGCCTTTCTCGAACATTACCCCCTTTCGCCTGTGAGGTTCCACTCTGTTTTTTGTGGCACGTCTCGGCGCAGTGCCGCACACAGCGCTACAGCTGCGATGACCTCAACCCCCGCAGCCTCGAGCACCGCGACCGCGGCGCGCAGTGTGGCGCCCGTTGTCACGATGTCGTCGATGAGAATAACGGGCCGCCCTTGCAACCGCCGTACGGCGCGTGCGCGCACCGCAATGAGTCGCGCATTCCGCTCTCGGCGTACCGCGTCGAGCCCGACCTGGCCGGTGCGGTGCCGGAGCGCGCGCAGCGCAGAACAGCGTTCTGCTGGCAGGCCACTCACCCGGAGCGCGACCTTCACAAGCTCGTCGACGTGTTTCCACCCCCGCTCGCGCACACGCTGCGGCCGCGACGGGATCGGCACAAGCATCGGAGCTTCTCCGCCAGGTTGCCAGGAAGCGGAGTGCCCTGTGCCTTCCACAGCGATCGCCCGTTCGAGTGGCCTGCTCAAGCGGCGGCCGAGTGGCCGCACGAACCCAAATGCTCCGCCGTGCTTGTAGGCAAGCAGCGCGCGCTTCACTGGCCCCTCATACGCGGTTGCGGCGTAGCAGGGAACTCCCACCCCATCGACGAGCCGCACGGGCGCAGCAGGCCCGCCCAGCACTGCTCCCGTGCACTCGGCGCAGAGCTCTCTGTCGATCAAACCGCACCCGACACAGTTGGCGGGCCAGAGCAGCGCCGCAAGGTCTAAGCCCAGCTCACGCAACGCACGCAAGCGTGCCGCCCGTCGGCTAGCGACTGCGGTGGTGGAGAAGGATCGTATCGAGGCCACGAATGCAGCCTGGCAGGCTGACGGCCGAGACAGGGGTGAGTCCCCTGGAGCAGGGAAAACACCCACGGCAAGACGACATGCGCTGCTCTGTGGGGAAAGCTAACCGCGCTTCGCCATGAGTTCGATGTCGGTCGCCACACGCTGCCAGCCGCTCGCCCCCTGCGGCGCGAAGAGTTCACCGCTCGAGGTGAGCACGCGGATCTGGGCACGGTTGCCACCGCCGAAGACCTCGACGGCGTCAGGCACGGAGCCCTGCTCGCTCGAGAACGTACCGGGGCCGCCGATCGTGACCTTTCCGGCGCTCCCCTGCTTGGTCAGAGCGACAAACCGCTGCTGGTCGATCCAGTCGAAATCGATCGCCTCACCGCCTGCCCACATCTCGATGTCGGCCTTTGGCGTCAACGCGGTTGGGCTGCCGTCGGCGTCACGAATGACCCCGCCGACGAGCACGTAGCTCTTGCCTCCGCCGTTGACAAGCACCCCAATCTCGCTCCCTCCGGGCGAGATCCGCACCGCCCGAACGTCAAGCCCTTCAAGCCACGGTGCCGCGAGGTCGTGCTGCGTGCCCGGCACGTTCGCGACCCGGATTGTCGCCGGGTCGCCGGCAGACGTCGACCACGCCCAGAGGTCATCGTCGAGGCTTGGAGCGAGGAGGTTCTTGCGCGTATCGACGAGCGCCGTGAACCCCTCGGAGACGATGTGCGTGCCTTCAGCTGTGCGAACCGCGGCAACAGTCTTGGACCGCGACAGGGCAACGGCATCAGCCGCGAGATCCTCCACCGCTGCACTGATGCCGATCACGGGTTCGACGGCGCTTGCCGTGAGCACGCCGAAGCGTCCGCCGACCATGCCTGAGAGCTTGGCGCCGACGACAACGGGCGTCGTCGGGCGAACCGGCTGGGTTTTGTCGCGAACCGACGCTCCGTTGACGAGCAGTTCCACCCGGTTTACCCCGGCAACCGTCTGCAGGCTGGTCTGCAGCTGCAAGTGCATCTCTTCCTGGGCCCCGGGGTTGTTAAGGCCCTCACCCGTGAGATCCACCCGCGCAAGCCCACCTTCGACAGGCACCGCCGTTTTCGTGAGCGTCACACCCTGCGGGAACCCAGAGCGCACGACCTGTTTGAAGCGCTCGCTCGGCCCGTCGAGGAGGGCGTTCACAATCTCGGTCGACAGCGCGGCACGCGACAGGAACCACCTGGTGTCTGGCACGAGGCGTCCGCCAGGGCCGAAGAATGTCACCTGGTGCTGCGACCAGATTGCCTCAAACGTAGACCTGTCGAGGATCACACCGGCCGGTGCCGAGGCGATCCGCCACTCATCTCCGTGCTTCACAAACTCAAACCGCAGCTCCGTGCTCTCTCCGGCTTCGGTTGGCAGCAACCGGCCGTTCGGTTCGACCTCAGCGACAACGGAAAGGGAGAGCATGCCAGCGTCACTGCCGTCCGTGCGATAGGGCCGCGAACCTTCCCAAATCAGCACCCCGAAATATGGGTCCCACTGCGCAGCATATTCGGGCGTCAGGTACTCGCGGGCGACCGAATAGTCGTCTGTTGGCGAGTTCGCTGCGGTGAGAAATCCGCGGACGAGCTCCTCTTGAGTCGCACCAACCGATGGCCCAAACGCACTGAACTGCACCGCCTGCTCGGCTTGATTGATGTCGGGGAGCCCCGGCTGTACTGCTCCCGAGCCAGGGATCGCAGCACATGCAGAGAGCGAGAGCGCAGCGAGCACCATGACCCCGACCGACGCGTTACGAGTTCGTCGTCGACTGATCCGACTCATACCTGTCCCTCCCGCGGTGATTTGATGCTCCTGCGGAACGGCCGCCTGAGCCATCCACCGGTTGTGTCCCGGACGTTCGAAGCGGCTGCAGCGTCCTCCGGAATCAGAGGAATCGGCGAGACATAATCGGTGACATCGTCCCTCCGCGGCAGCGTCAGCCGGAAGTTCGCGCCCTCGCCCTTTGCCGACCACACTTCGAGGAACCCGCCGTGCACAGCTGCGTCCTCCCGCGCGATGGCGAGCCCCAACCCGGTTCCGCCCAGCGTACGCTTCCGAGAGGGATCCGCGCGCCAAAAGCGGTTGAACACGTGCTCGACTTCGGCCGCCGCCATGCCCACTCCCCAGTCGCGAACAGCAATGGCGATCGCGTGAACGTTCGAATCGATGGTCACGACGATGGGCTCACCCTCGCCGTGCTCAATCGCGTTGCCCACGAGGTTTGAGACGATTCGGCGGATCCGTCGAGCGTCGACGTCGACAGGCGTGTATCCCCCGAGCGGCCGCACCTCGATGAGGCTCGAGGACAGCGGCCTGAGTGAGGTCACGACCTCGTCGACGAGGTGCACAAGGTTCGTCGGCTCGCTCTCGAGCGTCACGCGGCCCGCGTCATAGCGCGAGATCTCAAGCAGGTCGGTGAGGAGTGCTTCGAACCGCTCAACTTGCGTGCTCAGCACC
>JAGNOB010000085.1 GCA_017990305.1 Leucobacter sp. | reverse complement strand
CCCATGGCCACTGTGGCGTTGGGCGGTCAGTGTAGATGCGGCGCGCGAGTACTGCCCAGAAGAGGATCACCGCAAGCGCCCACAGGGGCATCAGGATGAGCGCAAACGGACTGAACCAGGTTTCCTCAGTTGACAGATCTGCGAGCACCCCAGCGAGCCCCCAGAGCAGGTAAATCCCGAAGGCAGCACCGAGCATGATGCCCCAAACCGGTCGCTTGTTGCCGCGGAGGAGCGACAGCGCCTGCCGCCACAGCAAAACCCCCAGCAGCACGAGCCCAAGCCCGATGCTCAGCACCCCAAACCACACGGGAACATCTGAGGTTTCAATGGGTTCGCGGCCGAGCGCCATCCCGAGGAGCCCCCAAGCGGCGACAACAAGTGCTGCAGTCACCACCAGTGTCGCCCCGAGGAGCCCAAGGACGTAGCCCCGGGTCACGCCCCGCTTCGCGCCCTCGGTCATGGTTACTTCGCCCGCACCTCAGCGAGGGCGGCCTCGTACTCTGCAAGCGCCTCGGCGTTCCTCGCGGTCAGGCGGCGCCCACGGGCACCAATCCACGCCCCAAACCACACCGCGACCTCGCGGGCGAGAATCGCCGCTCCGAGCGTCGGCAGCGTGAGCGCGAACTGTCGTGCGGTAGCGAGGAAGCCGTCAACACCTTCAGCGGGCACGAGCGGTCCACCTGTCAGCGCGAATGTCGCGGACGTTGCCACCCAAACCACAACCCCAACGAACAGGCTGAAGATCACGTATGCCCACCAGCCCGCGCGGCCGAAGATCAAGACAAGGATCGAGAGACCGACAAAGAAGCCGACGACGCCCGCAATGAACCCCCAGGAGGTGATCCACGGGATCAGGCCCTCACTGAGGAATGTTGACGGCGGGAAGTCCTGGGCGATCCGCGCTGCGATCAATCCGGCATACAACAACGCGAACGCAAGCGTGCCGAGCAGCGCGATGAGCACCCCGCCTGCACGGTTGCCCTTGAGGTCAGGAGGCATCGGCGACTGCATGTACAACGCCGCCATCGGATGATCCGCGCTGATCCGGATCTCACCGTCGCGAGCCGGGTCGGCGAACTGCACCGCCGGAGCCACCACCGGCTCCGCAGCGGCGGACGGCAGTTCGTCTGCGGCGGCGATTCGCGGCCCTGGAATGTCAAGATCGAGCTGGGTGTCCACGCTCGAAGCCTGCTCACGGTGAGCCTGCTCGGAGAACGCCGTAGCGCCGGCAACGACCGCTGGGGTCTCCCCCGCTGCTGAGACATCGACGACGGAGCCGTCTGCTTCGACGACAATCACCTCGTTCGCGGCGTCATCGGCATTCGAGGTTGCGCGAACGACAGCCTCTTGGACAGCGGTGTCGGTCGCCGCTTGTTCCTCGACCGGCGCGCCGGGATCGACGGGAGTTTCGCGCTCATCGCTCATTGGTTCACCTCTCGAGTGCCTTGCGTTCTGTCGCCACGATACAAGCTATGCGCCAGAAACGGGCCCTCCCGCGCGGAACACGCGCACGAAACCATACTGTGATCTGCACAGCGAGGCAGCAATGGGGCCGCCGTTGGTCAGGCCCATGTGCCTCAATCACGCACAAAGCGGGCGCCCACCCGAAGGTGGACGCCCGCTCAGTGTCTGACCCGGCTACCCGCGAGGCGGGCGGCCGGAACCCTTAGCTGTAGTTGCCGGGGTTGAACTCGTCAGAGGTGAAGGTGTCGAAGTCGACGAACGAGAAGTCGTTCTCGTCGAACGTGCCCTCGCCCGCGTACATGCGGTTCGGGTAACGCTCGGCACGAGCCTCCTCGGTCGCGGCGACATCAACATCGGTGTAGACACCCAGGCCGGTACCGGCCGGGATGAGCTTACCGATGATGACGTTCTCCTTGAGGCCGACGAGAGGATCGCGCGATCCCTCCATCGCAGCCTGCGTGAGCACGCGGGTGGTCTCCTGGAAGGAGGCCGCCGACAGCCACGACTCGGTCGCGAGCGATGCCTTGGTGATACCCATGACCTCGGGGCGGGCCGTCGCGGCACGCTTGCCGTCGACGAGCGCCTCGCGGTTGATCCGCTGGTAGCGCGAACGATCAACGAGCTCGCCCGGGAGCAGCTCGGTCTCGCCGTGATCCACAACGGTCACCTTGCGGAGCATCTGACGAACGATGACCTCAATGTGCTTATCGTGGATCGGCACGCCCTGCGAACGGTATACGCCCTGCACGCCCTCAACGAGGTACTTCTGCACTGCGCGCTCACCCGGAATGTGCTTGCCCTCTTCGGTTGCGCCAACCTGAAGGATGTCCTTCGGGTCAAGCGTTCCCTGAATGAAGGGGTGGCCGAGCTCAACGTGGTCGCCGTCCTCAACGAGGAGCGTCGAACGCTTCAGAACCGGGTACTGCTTCTCCTCGGAGCCGTCATCCGGCGTCAGGAGCACACGACGGCTCTTCTCGGTGTCCTCGATCGTGATGCGGCCTGCGGCCTCTGCGATCGGGGATGCACCCTTGGGGGTACGTGCCTCGAAGAGCTCCTGCACGCGGGGCAGACCCTGCGTAATGTCGTCTGCCGAAGCCGATCCACCGGTGTGGAAGGTACGCATGGTGAGCTGGGTTCCCGGCTCACCAATCGACTGTGCCGCGATGATGCCGACGGCCTCACCGATGTCAACGCGCTGGCCGGTCGCAAGCGAACGACCGTAGCATGTCGCGCACACGCCGACCGCCGACTCACAGGTGAGCACGGAGCGCACCTTGATGTCGGTGACGCGAGCCGCAACGAGCTTCTCGATCGCGACGTCGCCGACGTCCGAGCCAGCGGGAGCAACAACGTTGCCGTCTGCGTCGACCGCGTCCGAAGACCGGGTACGAGCGTAGACCGAGTTCTCAACGTTCTCGTCGGGAACGATCTCACCGTCAACGATGGTAGCGATCGGCAGCTCGAGGCCACGACGGGTGCCACAGTCTTCCTCGCGGATGATGACATCCTGCGAGACGTCAACCAGACGACGGGTCAGGTAACCCGAGTCAGCGGTACGCAGCGCGGTATCAGCAAGACCCTTACGTGCACCGTGGGTCGCGATGAAGTACTCCGCAACCGACAGGCCCTCACGGTACGAGTTAATGATCGGGCGCGGGATGATCTCACCCTTCGGGTCAGACACCAGGCCACGCATACCCGCGATGTTACGGATCTGCAGCCAGTTACCACGAGCACCAGACGACACCATCCGGAAGATGCTGTTGTCTTCAGGGAACGCGTCGCGCATCGCCTCAGCGACCTCGTCGGTTGCCTGCGTCCAGATCTTCACGAGATCTGCGTGACGCTCGTTCTCGGTGATGAGACCGCGATCGAAGCGCTTCTGCACTGCCGCAGCTTCCTGCTCGTGCGTCTCGAGGATCTCAGCCTTGTTCGACGGGGTCACGATGTCGGAGAGCGCAACGGTCACACCGGAGCGAGTTGCCCAGTGGAAACCTGCATCCTTGATGCGGTCGAGCGTTGCTGCGACCTCAACCTTCGGGTACCGCTCAGCGAGATCGTTGACGAGGCTCGAGAGTGTGCCCTTGTCTGCAATCTGCTCGAAGTACACGTAGTCCGAGGGAAGCGCCTCGTTGAAGAGCGCACGGCCAAGCGTGGTCTCCACGATGACAGGCTTCTCCGAGGTGACGCCCGAAGCGTCGGTGTACCCGGTCAGACGGATCTTCGCCATCGCGCCAAGGTCGAGCGTGTTCTCGTCCATCGCGAGGATAGCCTCGGCGATCGATCCAAACGCGCGGCCCTCGCCGATCGCACCCTTCTTCACGGTGGTGAGGTGGTGCAGGCCGATGATCATATCCTGCGAAGGCAGGGTGACCGGGCGGCCGTCAGACGGCTTCAGGATGTTGTTCGACGCGAGCATGAGCACGCGTGCCTCAGCCTGTGCCTCAACCGACAGCGGCAGGTGGACTGCCATCTGGTCGCCGTCGAAGTCAGCGTTGAACGCTGCACAGACGAGCGGGTGCAGCTGAATAGCCTTACCCTCAACCAGCTGCGGCTCGAATGCCTGGATACCGAGACGGTGCAGGGTCGGTGCGCGGTTCAGCATGACCGGGCGCTCGCGGATGATCTCCTCGAGCACGTCCCAGACCTCGCTGCGTGAACGCTCGACCATGCGCTTAGCGGCCTTCACGTTCTGCGCGTGCGAGAGATCCATGAGGCGCTTGATGACGAACGGCTTGAACAGCTCGAGCGCCATCTGCTTCGGCAGACCACACTGGTGCAGCTTGAGCTGCGGGCCAACGACAATCACCGAACGACCCGAGTAGTCAACGCGCTTACCGAGCAGGTTCTGACGGAACCGGCCCTGCTTGCCCTTGAGCATGTCGGAGAGCGACTTCAGTGCACGGTTGCCGGTGCCCGTAACGGGGCGGCCACGGCGGCCGTTGTCGAACAGTGCGTCGACGGCTTCCTGCAGCATGCGCTTCTCGTTGTTGACGATGATCTCGGGTGCACCGAGATCGAGCAGACGACGGAGGCGGTTGTTGCGGTTGATGACGCGGCGGTACAGATCGTTGAGATCCGAGGTCGCGAAGCGGCCACCGTCAAGCTGCACCATCGGGCGAAGCTCGGGCGGGATCACCGGCACGACGTCGAGCACCATTGCGGCCGGGCTTGCGCCCGTCTGCAGGAAGGCGCTGACGACCTTCAGACGCTTGATCGCACGGATCTTCTTCTGGCCCTTGCCCTCAGCGATCTGCAGGTGAAGCGTTTCGGCTTCCTGCACGAGATCGAATGCCTCAAGGCGCTTCTTGATGGCCTCGGCGCCCATGTAGGCCTCGAAGTAGTCGCCGTAGCGATCCATGAGGTCCGCGAAGACTGCGTCCTCGGGCTTGAGGTCGCCGACCTTGAGCGAACGGAAGTCATCCCAGACGCGCTCGAGACGAGCAATGTCGTCGTCGAAGCCGCGACGGATGAGCGTCATGTCCTTCTCGGCCGAAGCCTCGGCACGACGGCGCTGATCGGCCTTCGCCCCTTCAGCTTCGAGCGCGGCGAGGTCGGTCTCGGCCTGCTTCTGACGCTGTGCAACCGCGATATCACGCTGGTCGCTCAGCGCCTTGAGCTCGAGCCGAAGCTCAGCCTCAAGCTCAGCCATGTCTTCGTGGCGGCCCTCATCATCGATGTCGATGATCATGTACGCAGCAAAGTAGATGACCTTCTCAAGGTCCTTCGGTGCCATGTCGAGCAGGTAGCCGAGACGTGACGGCACGCCCTTGAAGTACCAGATGTGGGTGACGGGCGCTGCGAGCTCGATGTGCCCCATGCGCTCGCGACGAACGCTCGACTTGGTGACCTCTACGCCACAGCGCTCACAGACGATGCCCTTGTAACGAACACGCTTGTACTTGCCACACGCGCACTCCCAGTCGCGGGAAGGACCGAAGATCTGCTCACCGAACAGACCGTCCTTCTCTGGCTTCAGCGTGCGGTAGTTGATGGTCTCCGGCTTCTTGACCTCGCCGAATGACCAGCCACGGATATCGTCGGCGGTCGCCAGACGAATCTGCAGCTCATTGAAACTCGTACCCTCGAGCAAAATGTTCTCCTTGGATGAAAACGTAAAAATTCTGAAGCAGCTGGTGCCCCGCCCGCGGGCGGGGCGCAGCCAACTTAGATCTCGTCAGCCGAAGCTGCCTCGAAGCGCGTGGAAAGGTTAATGCCGAGCTCTTCCGCGGTGCGGTGTGCCTCGTCGTCGTTGTCGCGCAGGCTGACGGCGTTACCGTCTGCTCCGAGCACCTCAACGTTCAGGCAGAGCGACTGCATTTCCTTCATGAGCACGCGGAACGACTCGGGCACGCCCGGTTCCGGAATGTTCTCGCCGCGAACGATCGCCTCGTAGACCTTGACACGGCCGAGGATGTCATCGGACTTCACCGTGAGCAGCTCCTGGAGCGCGTATGCGGCGCCGTAGGCCTCGAGGGCCCACACTTCCATCTCACCGAAGCGCTGTCCGCCGAACTGCGCCTTACCACCGAGCGGCTGCTGGGTGATCATGGAGTACGGTCCGGTCGAACGCGCGTGGATCTTGTCGTCCACGAGGTGGTGCAGCTTCAGAATGTACATGTAGCCGACAGCGATCGGGTACGGGTACGGCTCGCCTGAACGACCGTCGAAGAGACGAGTCTTTCCGGTCGAGTCGATGAGGCGCTCACCATCACGGTTCGGCGTGGTCGAGTCAAGCAGACCCGCGATCTCGATCTCAGAAGCGCCGTCGAATACCGGGGTCGCAACCTTGGTATCGGGAGCGGCTTCGAGAGCCGACTTCGCGAGCTTCGAAGCCCACTCGGGGTTGCCGTCGACCTTCCAGCCCTGCTTGGCGATCCAGCCGAGGTGAACTTCGAGCACCTGGCCGAAGTTCATGCGGCCGGGGATACCGAGCGGGTTGAGGATGACGTCAACAGGAGTACCGTCCTCAAGGAACGGCATGTCCTCGATGGGCAGGATCTTCGAGATGACGCCCTTGTTGCCGTGACGGCCAGCAAGCTTGTCACCCTCGGTGATCTTACGCTTCTGCGCGATGTACACGACGACGCGCTGGTTGACGCCAGAGCCAAGGTCATCATCGTTATCGTTCTCAGCATCGAACACCTTCACAGAGGTGACGGTGCCGGCAACGCCGTGCGGAACCTTGAGCGAGGTGTCGCGAACTTCGCGGCTCTTCTCATTGAAGATCGCGCGGAGCAGGCGCTCCTCAGCGGAGAGCTCGGTCTCGCCCTTCGGCGTGACCTTGCCGACGAGGATGTCGCCGGGGTTGACCTCTGCGCCGATGCGGATGATGCCGCGCTCGTCGAGATCCTTCAGCGCCTCCATGCTTGCGTTGGGGAGGTCACGGGTGATCTCCTCCTTGCCGAGCTTGGTGTCGCGAGCATCAACGTCGTACTCCTCGATGTGGATCGACGACAGCGTGTCGTCCTTCACGAGGTTCTGGCTGAGGATGATCGCGTCCTCGAAGTTGTGACCCTCCCACGGCATGAACGCTACGAGGAGGTTCTTGCCGAGCGCGAGCTCACCGTTCTCGGTTGCGGGGCCGTCAGCGATGACCTCGCC
>JAGNOB010000084.1 GCA_017990305.1 Leucobacter sp. | reverse complement strand
AGCAAGAACAGCGCGATCAGCGCGTTCCGACGGGCAGGCTGCGTCCGCAGTCTCACCCTCACGCCAGCGATCATGGTTACATCCTCCCGCATCCGGGCCGGGCAAGATCTCATCCGAGCGGATGAGACGGGCCGACCACTCGCAGGAGCCGCGTGAGCACCGCAGCAGCGAGGCTTGGCTCATGAACATTATTGTGGTCGGCATTCTTGCCTGCGAGATCGGGTTTTGGGTGATGCTCGGGGCGGGGTTGGGTGCGCGCTACCTGCTGCGACTCAAGCGGCTTTCGAGCGTGCTACTGCTGTGTGTGCCGCTGTTGGATCTGCTGCTGCTCGCGTTCATCACCTGGGATCTCGTGGTGAACGGCGCGACCGCCGACTTTGCGCACGGCCTCGGCGCGCTCTATCTCGGCTTCACGGTCGCGTTCGGACACCAGATCATCGCGCGCGCTGACGGCTGGTTCGCGCACCGCTTCGCGGGCGGGCCTCCCCCGTTCAAGGCGCCGAAGTCGGGCCAGGCACGCGTTCGCTACGAGTGGGAGCAGTGGGTCAAGATGCTGCTGTGTGCGGTGATCGCGACCGCAGTGATCGGTCTGATTGTGTGGCTCGTCGGTGATCCGCCCCGCACCGAGGCGCTCATCGGCTGGATCGGGCGAGTGTGGCTCGTCACCGGGATCTGGTTCGTCGGTTGGCCGCTGTGGGCGACGCTGTCGGGCGGAGGGAGCGAGGCCGAACGGAGCGATGTGGAGGAGAAGCAGCGCTGATCCGCGCGGGCTCCGGAGTCAGACAAGACCGCGCGGGCAACAGCAACGGCAACGGGTGACCTGACCGCTACCCGTCGACGAGATCCTGCGCCTCGGGCGGGAGCTTGCGCACGCGGGCACGACGACGCGGCCGCTCGGGGATCATCGAGCGCATCTCCTCGAGCTTGCCGAAGCAGAGCAGCCGATCCTCCGCCTCGAGCAGTACGTGCTTGCGCGGGTTCGGGATCACCTGCACGCCGCGGTGCAGCGTGAGCACGGTGATGTCGCGCTCCCACAGTCCAAGGTCGCCGAGCTGCTTGCCGACGTGCTCGGCGCCCGCGTGCATTGACAGCTCGGCGACGCCGTAACCGGTCGAGACGGAGAGACGCTGCCGCACATCGATCTCTGGGAAGTTCACCTGGTTCGCGATGTAGTCGATGATCGCGCCTGCAACGTCGAGGTCGGTGGCTGTCTCAATGCCCTGCAGCCCCGGCGAGGAGTTCACCTCCATGACGAGCGGCCCGTCGTCGCCCTCGAGCATGTCGACGCCGGCGACGCGCAGGCCCATGATCTGTGCCGCGCGCACCGCGGTCTGCTCGTAGGCGGGGTCGAGCTTTACTGGTTCGACGGTGCCGCCGCGGTGCACGTTCGACCGGAACTCGTCACCTGACGCGACGCGACGCATCGCGGCGACCACCCGGTCCCCGACGACGAGTGCCCGGATGTCGCGGCCGCGGCTCTCGGAGATGAACTTCTGGATGAGCACGTTCTGCTGGGTCGAGTGCAGCGTCTCGATGATGGCCTCGGCGACCTTCACCTGTGGAGCGAGGATGACGCCGATGCCCTGCGTGCCCTCGAGCAGCTTGATGACGACGGGCGCGCCGCCGACCGACTCGATTGCGGGGCGCACGTCTGCCCGGTTGCGCACGAACGCGGTGGGTGGCATCTCAATGGAGTGGCGGGAGAGGATCTGGATCGCTCGCAGCTTGTCACGCGCGTTCGAGATACCGTTCGCGGTGTTGGGCGTGTAGACGTCCATCTGCTCGAACTGGCGCACGACCGCGGTGCCGAAGTACGTGATCGAGTTGCCGATGCGGGGCAGGATCGCGTCGTAGTCGCTCAGCTGTTTGCCACGGTAGCGCAGGTCAGGTTCATCGGTCGCGAGATCGATCGCAAAGCGGAGGGTGTTGAGCACCTTCACGGTGTGGCCTCGTGCCTCAGCGGCCGCGCGGAGGCGCTGCGTCGAGTACGCCTGCGGGGCGCGCGAAAGAATCGCCAGTTTCAAGTGTGTTTCCTGCCAAGATAGGAGTCGTGGACGAATACTATTCAAGCACCTTGACGGGCTGGCGTGAATGGGTGAGCCTGCCCGGAATCGGGGTGCCGTGGATCAAGGCCAAGATTGACACCGGGGCGCAGACCTCGGCCCTGCACGCGGGCAACATTACCGTCTTCGAGCGGGACGGAGCCGAGTGGGTGCGGTTCACCGTGCAGCCGTGGCAGGAGGGGGCACTCGACGAGGTCGAGGTTGCACTCCCCGTCCACGATCGTCGCACCGTTCGCAGCTCCTCCGGCCACACGCAGGACAGGCTGGTCGTCGTGATGGAGCTCGGCTTGTGTGGTCGCGTGGTGCCGGTTGAGGTTACGCTCACCGACCGCGAAGAGATGGTGTTCCGCATGCTGATCGGGCGTGAGGCGCTCAAGCAGGGGTACGTCGTCGACTCGGGCGCGTCGTACCTCGGCGGGCGGCCGCCTGCCCCGATTCGAAAGCGGAATCGCGGCCGGGCGTAGGCCCGCCGCACTACCGTCCACAGCATTCACACCGCTCGCTCAACGAAACCCTGGTCAGCTCCCGAACTCGTGAGTAGTCTGAGCACATGAGCACGAACTCTCTCGACCTAATCCCGGCCGGCACGATCTTCACCGCTGAACAGATCACGCACTACGCCAACCCGGAGACCCGTACGCTCGAAGAAGCGATCGCAGACGCCGATGTGTTGGTTGCGACGCCACACTCGGGCGCCGCGATCCCCGAGGAGCTCGCCGAGTTCCTCTCCCCGGCACTCACCCGTCGGCTGCAGTACGACTTCTCGGACGTGGCAACCGCAGCAATCGTGCGCCGTTGGGCCGAGATCGATCCCCGCATCGTCGCGGTGATCAACCCGCATCCCCGCCTGATCCGAGACCCGAACCGGAAGAAGCCTGCCGATGTGCGCGCCGACCTCGCCGCCGCGATCGAGCGGGTGCGCGCTGCCGGCGCATGGCAGAAGGTCGACCTCACGGGCGTCGACGCGATCCGCCCAGTGACGTTCTCGTTCTTCCCGATCCTCGAGATCCCCGACACCGACGAGGGCTTGCAGCGGCTCGTCGACGCGTTCGCTGACACCGCTGAGCAGGGCCTCGGCGTCTACGAGCGCACGCGTGAGGACCTCACCGACCGCTTCGTTGCCAAGGGCCTCGAGCACGGCGGGTCGTTCACCCGGCTCTCGTTCCACGACACCATGAACACCACGACGACCCGCGAGGGCGCGGTGAACGTCAAGCGTGCCGAGGCCGACCGGCTCCCCGCCGTCGTCGCGCTCTCGAACCGTGGCGACCACGACGGTGAAGAGCGCGATCCCGCCGACCGGCCCACCATGGATCCGGCGGCGCTGCGCGCGCTTGCCACCGCGCACCGCACCGGCTTCGACGTCTCCGACCCGGCCGACGTGCTGCTGAATCAGCCGTACCTTGGCAGCGAAGAGATCCGCGCCGCAGGAGAACGCTTCGGGAAGCTGCGCGCAGAGGCCGATGCCGACGGGCTCAGACTGGGCGCTGTGCAGGCCGAGTTCCTCCGCGAGTTTCTGCTCGGCGAAGCCGCTGCCACCGAGCTGCAGCAGCCAGGGACCGACTGGGTCGCCGAGGACCCGGCGCACGTAGACACGATCGCACGCGCCTGCAAGCGTGCTTGGGACGCGTTCCGCGCCGCGCAGTAATATCGGAGCACTATGGCTCACACCGAAGACGCTTCCGCCCGGTTCACCGTTCGCCCGCTCGGAGCGGGTGATCTCGAGGAGGCCGCTCGCATTCTGTGCGAGGGTTTTCTCGACGATCCGGTCTGGGGGCCAGCCTTCCCGGAGCACCCCAAACGGCGCGAGCACGCGCTCGCGCACTGGCGGTTCATGGTAGATCAGGCGATCCGTCACGGTGAACCACTCGTCGCGGAGCTGCCCGATGGCAGCGTTGGCGCCGTTTCGACGTGGTTCCCGCCGGGCTCAGACGAGGTGCACGAAGACGACGCCCCCGCCTACGAGGCGCTGCTGCGGTCGACCATCGGCGATACCGCGGCGGAGGCGCTCCTGGACGAGGGCGACCTCTTTGCCGAGGCTCGGCCAACCGCGCCACACGCGTACCTGTCGATGCTAGCGGTGGCGCCTGAGGCGCGCGGATTGGGCATCGGGATGGGCCTCGTCGCTGCCGCGCTCGAGCGCTACGACGAGCTGGGTCTGCAGACGTATCTCGAGTCGTCGAACCCGGCAAACGATGCTCGGTACGAGCGCCTCGGCTACGTCGCTGCGCAACAGATTCACATTCCCGGCTCACCGACAGTGCAGAGCTACCTGCGCGCCGCGGGCTAAGCGATCCCGCACGCGCGACGAGCCACATAGACGCACGGAGCGGCCCGCCACCAGGCGAGCCGCTCCGTGCGTCTGTCGGGTCTATCAGCCCCAGAGCACTCCGAACAGCGAACCGACCGCGATGGTTGCCGCAGCGAGGATCAGTGTTGGCAGGAAGAACGAGTGGTCGACGAGCTTCGTGCCGAGCTTCGTCGAGCCTGACTCGTCGAAGTTCGCCGCGGCGATCTGCGAGCCGTTGGTCGGCAGCAGGTAGATACCGGCGAAGGCGCCGGCCCACATGCCGCTCATGAGCCCGAGCGGGATGCCAGCGGCGAGGCCGATCGGCACAATCGAGTTCGTCGCGGTGGACTGGCTCGTCGTGAGCACACACACGAGGAACACGCCGAGTGCGAAGATCCAGGGGGCCGTGTCCACGAGCCCGCCGATACCGTCTGCGACAAGCTTCGAGTGCTCGCCGAGGAACGTGTTCGTCAGCCAGGCGAGCCCAAACAGTGCAATGGCCGAGACCATACCGGCGCGGAACACAGTCATCGTCGGGATCTCTGCCACCTTCGGCTTCGAGACGAGCATGATGAGCGTGCCCGAAACGAACATGATGATCTCGATGATGGGGGTCATCGCAATCGGCGACTCGTCTGCGCCAAGTGGGCGCAGCCCGGAGAAGAGACCGAAGATGACGATGACGAGCACACCGAGCAGGAAGATGATTGCCGCCCAGCGGCCCTGGCTGGTGACGGTGACCTCAGCCTTCACTGCGGTTGCGGTTGCGCCGGGGGCGACGAGCTTGCCCGAGGCGATCTTCGCCTGGATCTCAGGGTCGTCGGCGATGTCCTTGCCGAGGCGGCGCACGAAGAGGCTGGCGAGGAAGATGCCGACGATGGCGGCGGGGAGAGTCACCTTGATGATGTCCATGAGCTCGAAGTTCCACGGCGCAGTGTCGGTGAGCGCAATCATCGCGGCCATCGCTGCTGAGACCGGGCTACAGGCGAGCGCGATGCCCGTCGCGACGACGGAGAGTGAGAGCGGGCGCGAGGGGCGGATCCCGTTGCGGTACGAGAGGTCGTAGATCACTGGGAGCAGCGGGTACAGGATGTTCGAAGTGCCAGCACCGACCGAGAACAGGAATGCGGTGAGCGGGGCGATGAGCGTGATCTGCTTCGGGTTCTTCGAGATCACCTTTGCCGCGATGGACACCATCCAGTCAATGCCGCCTGCGGCCTGCATCATCGATGATGCGAGGACGACCGAGAGAACGATGAGGAGCGCGTCGACGGGCGGTGCGCCCGGAGCGAGCCCAAATACGAAGACGAGGATGGCAACACCCGTGCCACCCCACAGCCCCAAGCCGACGCCGCTCGAACGCGTACCCATGACAATACAGCCGAGCACGACGAGCAACTGCGTAATGAACAGGAAGATATCCATCAGTTCCCCTTTGACTAATTCTGGATCAGACTATCCCTGCTTGGAGTTCATGCCCAGCATTTTCTGTGAACCATCTATCAAGGATCGTAAGGCATGATGGAAGTGAAGAGAGAAAGGCGACACGTGTCCACAATCCTGGCGGGGCTCAGGTCCCTGCTCCCCGTTCGCGAAGACTACCGCGGCCTACGCGCCAGCTGGCGAGGAGACCTCGTAGCAGGCCTCACGGTCGGCATCGTCGCGCTGCCGCTCGCGCTGGCGTTCGGGGTGAGCTCGGGCGTGGGTGCGGAAGCCGGGCTCATCACCGCGATCGTTGCGGGCCTCGTCGCGGCGATCTTCGGTGGATCCAACGTGCAGGTATCGGGCCCGACGGGCGCGATGGTTGTCGTGCTCGCCCCGATCGTCGTGCTGCACGGCGCAGCCGCCGTCGCCGTCGTCAGCCTCATGGCAGGCATCATGGTGATCCTCGCGGGCGTCTTCCGACTCGGTCGCGCGGTGAGCTACATCCCCTGGCCCGTCATCGAGGGGTTCACGGCCGGCATCGGCATCATCATCTTCCTGCAGCAGGTCCCCGCTGCCCTCGGAGTCGAAAACACCGGGCACTCGTCGAACGCAGTCGTCGCCGCGTGGCAGACGATCACCGAGGCGAACTGGCCGGGCGCTCTCCTCCCCCTCGCGGCAGTCGCCGCCGTCGCCGTCATCATGCTGCTCCTTGAGCGCTTCGTTCCCGCGTTCCCCGCGTCCTTCGCGGCCATCCTCATCGTGTCAGTCATCGCAGCGCTCACCGGCGGTCTGCTGCCGACGATCGGCGAGCTTCCGAGCAGCCTGCCTGCCCCGACACTGCCGAGCTTCGACGCGGCCATGCTCGCGTCGCTTGCTGGCCCCGCGGCCGCTGTCGCCGCCCTCGCGGCCATCGAATCACTGCTCTCGGCGCGCGTTGCCGCGACCATCGCGGACACCGGCCCGGTGAACGCCGACCGCGAGCTCTTCGGCCAGGGCCTCGCCTCGGTCGCTTCGGGGCTCTTCGGCGGCATGCCAGCGACGGGCGCCATCGCGCGCACGGCTGTGAACGTGCGCTCGGGCGCCCGCACCCGCCTCGCTGCGATCGTTCACGCGCTCGCGCTGCTGCTCGTCGTGCTCGTCGCCGCCCCAGTTGTCGGCGCAATCCCGCTCGCCGCCCTCGCCGGCGTGCTCATGATGACCGCCGCACGTATGGTCTCCTTCGACACAGCAAAGCGGGTGTTCCGCTCAGGCAAGTCGAGCGCCGCCACATTCGCGATTACCCTGCTCATCAC
>JAGNOB010000083.1 GCA_017990305.1 Leucobacter sp. | reverse complement strand
TAGGACAACTTCGGAGGGGCGCGCGAGGCCAGGCGGCGCCCCTCCGAGCGAGCAGAACCCCAGATCAGTCACGCTTTCCCACATCCTCAACCCACAAATGCTATGGTTGAACAGTTGCTAGCCGACGGATGGTTGAGATTTGACAATCTCCCATTCGCGCTGGACACCACGGTGAGGCCACAACGGGCTTCCCGAGAGCACGGTCACCTGTGATCGGCGCCGGTGCACAGCTGTGCCTACATGCACGGCTAGGAACCACAACAGAGTGAGGAAGTGTAGTGACGTGAGCGAGAAGAAGAGAGTAGCAATCATCGGGGCGGGCCCGAGCGGAATGGCCCAGCTCCGAGCATTCGAGTCAGCGGAGCGACAGGGCATGGAAATCCCTGAGCTCGTCTGTTTCGAGAAGCAAGCCGACTGGGGCGGACAGTGGAACTATTCCTGGCGCACCGGCCTTGACGAGTTCGGGGAGCCCGTCCACTCAAGCATGTACCGGAATCTCTGGTCGAACGGCCCAAAGGAGGGCCTGGAGTTCGCCGATTATTCCTTCGACGAGCACTTCGGACGCCCGATCTCGTCGTACCCGCCGCGCGAGGTGCTGTGGGACTACATCGCCGGACGCCTGAAGCAGAGCGACGTGCGCAAGTACATCCGTTTCACCACCGTGGTTCGGCTCGTCGCGTTCGACGACGACACCCAGCTATTCACAGTAACGAGTGAGCACCTGCCAAGCGGCGAGACCACGACTGAGACGTTCGACCACGTCGTTGTTGCGAGCGGTCACTTTTCGTTCCCCTTCACCCCGGAGGTGGCGGGCATCGAAACGTTCACTGGCTTCATCACCCACGCCCACGACTTCCGCGGAGCCGAAGCGCTAGGCGGCAAGGACGTGCTCGTCGTCGGCTCGAGCTACTCCGCCGAGGATATCGGCAGCCAGGCCTACAAGATGGGCGCCCGCTCGGTCACCGCGAGTTACCGCACCGCACCCATGGGCTACGACTGGCCGAAGGGTTTCGAGGAGCGCCACAGCGTCGAACGTTTCGAAGGGAATACTGCGTTCTTCAAGGACGGCACCTCGAAACATGTTGACGCGGTGATCTTCTGCACCGGGTACGTACACAAGTATCCGTTCCTGCCGAAGGAATTCGCCGTTGACGGGCCGAACACGATCTACCCCGAGCGCCTGTACCGTGGCGTCGTCTGGCACGACAACCCGGCGCTCTTCTATGTGGGGGCGCAGGACCAGTGGTTCACGTTCAACATGTTCGACACCCAGGCCTGGTATGTGCGTGACCTCATTCTCGGCACCGCGGAGATGCCCGACGCGGCAGCTCGCAAGCGTTCCATGGCCGTTTGGCAGAACCGCTACGGCGTCACGCCGAGCAACGCCGAGAACCAGATCCGCTATCAGGCCGACTATGTTCGCGATCTCATGGAGGCGACGGACTACCCGTCGTTCGATATCGACGAGGTCAGCGACATCTTCATCCGTTGGACGAAGGACAAGCGCAAGGACATCCTCGGCTACCGGGACATCTGCTACCGCTCGGTCATGACCGGCACAATCGCAGCAACGCACCACACCCCGTGGATGGAGGAGCTCGACGATTCACTTGAGCGCTATCTCTCCCCCGGCAACCCAAGCCGTGAACGGGCGGGCTCGAGGAGCTAACGCGCCCTGATCACCACGTTGCGCCCCTGATCCGCACTGCCAGTGCCAATCAGGGGCGCAACGCATTCTCCGCGCTACCGCCTGTGCGCGCTATCCATCCGCTGCACGATCTCGGCGGCAGTGAAGGATCCAGCGAAGATCTCCGACCCGGGCTCGAGCCCACGCCCAACCCTCAGCGGGGTCGCAGCGACGACGTCGAAGCCGAGACTCTCGACAAACTCGGCAACGCGCTCCGCAGCCTCACGATCGTCCGAGACTGCGGCGAGGCCACGGCGATCTAGGGCACCCTGAGGTCGCTGATCTGCTTCCATCTCGTGGTAGCCGATGTGATTGAGAGCCTTCACAACCCGTGCACCTGCGAGATGACGCGCGACCGCCTCACTCGTGCTCGCAGCGCCCGCGAAGATGTCCGGCAGCGCACCATCGGTAGGCTCCCAATGGTTCATCGCGTCGACGATGATCCGACCACGCATCACCTCGGGGTCGAGTGAACCAAGCTTTGGCAGGGGTATCGACAGCACGACGAGATCGCTGCCGTCGACCGCATCCGCAGCAGCCGCAACCGCCACCCCCGGGGCCATGACTTCGGTGATGAAGCGCACAGGCTCTGGGTCACCAGAACCGGCGACAGTCACCTCGTGCCCAGCGGCCAGCGCGGCCCGGGCAATCGCCGTGCCAACCTTGCCGACGCCGAGTACAGCAATCCGGCTCACAGCCCCGCTCCGACAGCCGGGGTGGCGACTGCATCTTCCGGCAGTGGGCCAAGTGGGTTCGGCACAACCTCGGGCTCTGCCCCAAGCTCTGCGTCAACCATCGGTTTCACCTGAGTACCAAGCAGCTCAATTGACCGCAAAAGGTCGCGCTGCGTCAGGCCGAGGAAATCCATCTGCAGGAATTGCCTAGCGTGTCCCATCGCGCCGTGCAGACGAATAATGCGCTCCGCAATCTGCTCAGGTCCACCAACGAAGAGCGCTCCGCGTTCAGCGTCGATTTCGAAGTGCTCGCGCTCCGGAGGAGCAAAGCCGCGGCGCTGCCCGATGTCAGCCATTGAGCGGTACCAAGTCGGCCAGAACGTGTTGCGCGCCTCGCGATCGGTCTCCCCGATGAACCCGGGGTTCCCGACCGAGATGAGAGGCTGCCGGGAGGTGGCGGGTCCCGCTGCCCAAGCTCGACGATACAGATCGGCAAGCGCCTTGAAGCGGGCAGGGTCTCCCCCGAGTATCCCGTACGACACGGGCAGCTGGAGCTGGCCCGCCCGCACGGTAGAGTTCGGGCTACCGCCCGTCCCCAACCAGATAGGAAGAGACCCCGCGTCCGGGCGTGGAACAACGAGTTGGTCGTCGAGCGCCGGACGGACTGAGCCTGACCAGGTCACGCGTGCAGACTCATTGACCTTGAGTAGGAGTTCGAGCTTCTCGCTATAGAGCCGGTCGTAGTCCTCAAGCTTGTACCCAAACAACGGGTATGACTCAATCGACGATCCACGACCTGCAGTGATCTCAGCCCGACCGCCCGAGAGCGCGTCGAGTGTCGCAAACTGCTGGAATACGCGGACCGGATCATCGGTGCTGAGTACCGTCACGGCACTGCCGAGCCTGATGCGCTTCGTGGCGGACGCGGCGGCGCCGAGCACGACCGCTGCCGCCGATGCAGGCATTTCCTCGGTATGGTGTTCGCCGATACCGAAGAACTCAAGACCAACCTCGTCAGCAAGCACAATCGCTTCAAGCAGGTCTCGCTGGGCCTGCGCGGTGCTCGCAAGCTTGCCGCTCGCGGGATCCGCTGCCTGATTTCCGAAACTGTAGACGCCGAGCTGCATGCTGGTCTCCTCCGAGGTAGTGCTAGGTAAGTACTACTCTCGGACACCACCAACACAGGATCAACTCCCAGGTTAGTCGCTTACCATTAGTAAGCATGAACACCCAGACACTCGCCACCCCGCACGCCATAGACGACGCCGAGTGTCGGCTCTTTCGCGAGGCAGCCGAGCTCGCCGGTCGCAAATGGACCGCCGCAATATTGCTCGCCCTCGCCCGCGGCGCAGACCGCTTCTCTGAGGTGCTCACGAGCATAGACGGCCTCTCCGATCGGCTGCTCTCCGCACGTCTGCGCGAGCTCGAGTCCCAGGGGCTCGTCATACGCACGGTGGTTCCGAGCACGCCGGTACAGATTCGCTACGGACTCACCGAGTCTGGTGCCGAACTCATCACCATCCTGCAACCACTCGTGCGCTGGGCAAAACGGTCACAACCTGGCGCAGGCCACTAAGCTCGCTGCGCGAAAGCCGTCTCGTAGAGCAGCACACTCGCCGCAGTTGCCAGATTCAGCGACTCGGCTGCGCCGAAGATCGGCAGTTTGAGTGAACGGCCGATTATCTCGCGCTCAGCCTCATCAAGCCCGCGTGCCTCGTTGCCGAAGACCCACGCAATCTTCCCCGTAAGCTCGCCACGCGCATGCTCGAGCGAATCGCCGCGCACGTCTGCGGCAATGGTCTCAAGGCCCGCCGCGCGAGCCGCATCCACGACCTCGGTAAGCGACCCTGCGGTAGCCACGGGCAGGTGGAAGATCGAGCCAGTCGTTGAACGTACGACCTTCGGATGCCAGGGGTCAATGGATTCCCCGGCGAACACGACGGCGTCGGCACCGGCCGCATCTGCGGCACGCAGCACCGTGCCGGCGTTACCCGGATCGCGTACCTCGTGGAGGACCGCAACAAGCTTCGCTCCGGCAAGGGCCTCGGCGAGGTCCACTCGGGGAATATGCGCGACCGCAAGCACGCCCTGCGGCTGCACCGTTTCTGCCATCGCGGCGAGTACCGGCGGGGTCACGCGATCGATCCGCACCCCCGCTTCTGACGCGAGCCGGTCGATCTCCTGTTGCCAGGCTTCCGTGCCGGTCGTCGCGTAGACCACCTCGGCCAGACCGGGACGGTAGGTGAGGAGTTCACGTACCGACTGCGGCCCCTCGACGAGAAACTGTCCGGCCTCCAGGCGATCCTTCTTCCGTGCGAGCGATGCGACGCGCTTCACGCGCGGGGCCTTGGGGTTCTCGATGAGTTCAGTCACGACACAAGACTACCCGTGGCCGGCCACACGTCCGCCCAACTCCCCACTACACAACCCAAAAACCCCGCCACCGCAAACATGCGGGACGGGGTTTCTTGGAGAACGCTACTTACGCAGCAACCTTCGGTGCCGAGGTGTCCTCGGGAAGAGCCTTCTTGGCAACCTCAACGAGCGTCGCGAACGTCGCTGCGTCGTTGGTCGCGAGCTCCGAGAGCATGCGACGGTCAACCTCAACACCTGCGAGGCCGAGGCCCTGGATGAAGCGGTTGTAGGTCAGGCCGTTAGCGCGTGCACCAGCGTTGATGCGCTGGATCCACAGGCGGCGGAAGTCACCCTTGCGCTTGCGACGGTCGTTGTACGCGTACACGAGCGAGTGCGTGACCTGCTCCTTGGCCTTACGGTACAGGCGCGAACGCTGTCCGCGGTAGCCCGAGGCGCGCTCAAGAATTACGCGACGCTTCTTGTGGGCGTTGACGGCCCTTTTTACTCTTGCCATTTCAGTTCTTCCTTAACAGAGATAAGTTGTGGGGCCGGCTTAGAGGCCGAGGAGCTTCTTCGCCTGCTTCGCATCGCCCGGAGCGAGCACCTGGTCGGCGTTCAGGCGGCGCTTACGACGCGAGGACTTGACCTCAAGGTTGTGGCGCATGCCGGCCTGCTGCTTCATCAGCTTGCCGGAGCCAGTTACCTTGAAGCGCTTCTTAGCCCCCGAGTGGGTCTTCTGCTTTGGCATCGGTTTTCTCCTTGTTGTGGTGCACCGCCGGGGCGGCTGCGTCATGGGCGCGCGGTGGATCTTACGATCCCCGCGCAGCCACGGGTCTTATTCGGCGGCGGCGTCGTCTGCCGGCTTGTCAGCGCGGCGGCTCGCCTTTTCCTCAGCGCGGCGAGCGTTCTGCTCGGCCTTCGCCTCGGACTTGTTCTTCACTGGGGCGATGACCATAACCATGTTGCGGCCATCAATCCGAGGGTTGGACTCGACAGTGCCGTATTCGGCAATACCTTCTGCGAACTGCTGCAGCAAACGCACACCCTGCTCCGGACGCGACTGCTCGCGGCCACGGAAGAGGATCATTGCCTTTACCTTGTCGCCCTGCTCGAGGAAGCCGACGGCACGCTTGACCTTGGTCTCGTAGTCGTGCTTGTCGATCTTCAGGCGGAAACGCACCTCTTTGAGGACGGTGTTCGCCTGGTTGCGGCGCGCTTCCTTGGCCTTCTGAGCTGCCTCATACTTGAACTTTCCAAAGTCCATGATCTTGGCAACGGGAGGCTTTGAGTTCGGGGCGACCTCAACGAGATCGAGATCCGCCTCCTGGGCAAGGCGCAGTGCCGTATCGATCGGCACAACACCGACCTGCTCGCCACCGGGTCCTACCAGTCGCACCTCGGAAACGCGGATTCGGTCATTCGTTCGGGGCTCGCTGATCGCCTACTCCTCTGATCTCATGTGATAAGTCTGCTCGACGGTGTCGAGGCTCACGGAAATGAGATCGGGAACGCACGCGTACCCACACCCTTAAGCTGCCGCATGAAATGCGACGGGGCGCCAACTACCCGATAACCTTATAGAGGTGCCGGGTGGGAGAATCTCCTCTTCCGTAGCACCGGCAAGTTTGCCGATAACCTCCAGAAGCTTAGCACACTGAGCGAACAGAAAGACAGGGGCGCTTTATATGAGCGAGCAGAACGCCGACGCAGCATCGCAGACCACCGACCACGATGCCGTTTACCCGGAGGGAGATGACGCGGCTCAGGCAGTGCGCGACATCGCCGATGTCGCAGCAGTCGAGGTGATCACCACTGCGGCAGTCCACCTCCTCAGCGCAGCAGCGGTGAAAGTTGGTCTCGCCGACGACCCAGATAGCCAGATCGACCTTGACGAAGCGCGGAAGCTCATCAACGCGCTCGCCGGCCTCATCACCGCTGGGGCTCCCGAGGTCAGCGACATGCACGCCCGCAGCCTCCGCGACGGTCTGCGTTCCGTGCAGCTCGCCTTCCGCGAGGCGTCGCCGATCCCCGACCCGATTGGCAAGGGCCCGGGCGAGAAGTACACCGGCCCGGTGAACTAAGAGGTTCAACTCCTGCGAGGGCGCGCTCCGGTTTCGACCTGGGCGCGCCCTATTGCGCTTTTTTGCACACCCCGGGTTGGTGCAGCAGCCCCGCGCACTGGCGGCGCACGCCGACAGCGCCACGTTCACGATCGGGGCACACGGCCACTTGCCACCTGCGCAAGCCCGGTCCGCGTGAGCGCAGAAATACGAGAGAATAGAACCTATGGAACCGGTGGCGTGGCGCTCGCAGGTGGCGCTCGGGGTGCGCGATTCGCTTGGCGTAGGCATCGGCATCTTCCCACTCGGCGTCGC
>JAGNOB010000082.1 GCA_017990305.1 Leucobacter sp. | reverse complement strand
CGCCATATGTGGATCGTGCCGCGGCAGGGATCAGGAAGATTCTCGACGTGCTCGATCCGGATACGAGAGCGAGAGCCGACCAGCTCGCGAACCGTATCTGGGTCAACACGGAGGACACTGCGACGAGAGTGGTGCGGTCCGCGCTTGAGGCTGCGATGGCGGAGCAAAAGGTAGTGCGGATTCAGTACGTGTCGGGTGTCGGGGACGAGACCCGTCGTGACGTCGAACCTATGATTTTCGCATCCACCGGAGGGCGCTGGTACCTGATTGCATGGTGTCGGCTGCGGGGAGCGATTCGCTGGTTCGTGATCTCCCGGATCGCACGCGCAACTGTCACGCGGCTCGAATGCAGCGGCCACGAGATCGCCGAAATTGGCACGCCGCCGGAAACGGCGAGACCACTGCGCGCCGACAGCTAGGCCAAGGCGCGTCGACATGTGCTCGTGACAGGGCGTATGTGCAGGTTGCTCGGGTGAAGATCCTGAACGTTCGTGGCGTGTGATGCGTCGAAGCCTGGGTTGTCAGCGAACTGGAGCGACGAGATGCCTGCCTCAGGGCTTAGCCGATGTCGCCAGTGATCTCGCGCAGCGCGGCGACGTGGCCGTCGAATGCCGCACGGCCAGCGGCGGTGAGTGAGAGCCAGGTGATTCGGCGGGCGTCTTGTCGCTCGCGCGAGGCTGCCTTTGAGGAGGACACGTACTCCGCGTCGATGAGGGCCTTGAGATGCTTCGAGAGCGTGGCGTCTGAAACGTCGATTGTTTCTCGGAGTACCGAAAAGTCCAGGTGTTCCACTGCTCGGAGGAGCCCGCAGATTCGTAAACGTATCGATCCGTGAATGAGGTCGTTGAAGGCTGCCTTAGCCACGCGCGAGCTTTCTCGATGCTGATCGGTAGGCGGCTCCGGCGAGCAGCATCGTACCCACGAAAGCCAGCACGCTCGTGAGCGCGACCGCCCAGGTCGCGCCGAGCGAGATGAGGCCAAGGGACACGCTGTAGAGGGAGAGGCACAGTGCCAGGATTCCGAGCATCGCCCACATGGCACCCGCACCCATCGCGCGGAACCGTAGGCCAGTCGACTGCTGCACGAGATAGCCGATAACGAAGACTGCCACGATCGCGAGCCAGTAGGAGTCGGGAGCCTCGTAGCCTGCACCCGGTTGGGTTCCTGCGGAAGCGGCAACGAACCATGCGCCAACACCCCCGTACGCGGCAAGAAGCGCTGTCGGTACCTGGCTATTTCGCGCCAATTGTTCTCGGTCTGCAGTCAGCGCATCGAGCGCGGCCGCTGCTTCTTCGCGGTTAGTGGGTGAGAGGTTGCTTTCCATGTCGGAAAGCGTATCGTTCACTTTCCGAGTTCGCAAGTGACTCTTGGGGTGGCTTCGCCCGTTCAGTCAAGGGGTGAGTCCCAGGCAGTTCTGCGCGGCAATGTTCGGGGTCACGGTGTCCGGGCAAAGTAGACTCGCCATATGGAAGAGCGGCAGGGCAACAGTCGAACGACAGAAAGTAACGTGCGGGAAGCTGCAAGCATTCGCCGTGCTGAGGCGGCCGACCTGCCGAGTCTGGCCCGAGTGCTTGCTGATGCGTTTGCGGCCTACCCCTGGACGCGATGGAGCATTCCGGCCGAAGAATACGATGCTCGTCTTGAGGAGCTGCAGCTGCTGTACCTCGGCCACGCGCATGACCACGGCCTGGTGTTTACCGACAGCAACCTGCGTTCGGTCTCGGCCTTCCTGCCGCCACACGCACCGCAGCCTTCGGAAGCGCTGCAGGTGAGGGTGGCCGAGCTCCATGGCGATCGATTGGCTCAGGTGTTTGGGGTTGCGCTACCGCCAGCTCCGGCGGAGGCCTGGTCGCTTGCCACAGTGGCAGTCTCGCCACTCAGCCAGGGAAGGGGTCTCGGCGCGGCTGTCACTCGAGCAGGGCTCGAAACGATAGACGAGTATCGCGCACCCGTGGCCCTCGAAACCTCATCCGAGGACAACGTTCGACTCTACCGGCGCCTAGGATTCGCTGTCGACGCGATCACACAGATACCCGATGGGCCCGTTGTCTACTCGATGAGTCGGGCTGCGGGTGGAGAGCGCAGCGAAGTCGGGTAGTGGTCGACGTCGAGCTTGAGCGAAGCTGAGCTGGCGGAATCGCGCCCGGAAGCCAGGGGCAGAGATGCTGGCATCTGGCTCGGCTTGCCCAACTCGGCTGTCAATACACGCGTTTGGGTGACGAATGAGCATGCTCGACATCACGCTATGCCGAGTCCACTGCCAGCAAGGTTGACGGTTGCTCTGGGGCGCAGTGGCGGATCCTGCCAGTGCAGCTACACGCGTGGATCGGTTCGCTGCGATTCCTTCGTCCCGGTCGGCGTGCACTTGGGTGTCGGGATCGGAACCTCTCAGGAGGGGAGAGTCTGCCGCCGACACGCTCTCGCCGGGGAGCTGGAGCCTTGGGGAGTGACAACCTTACTGGCGACCCGCGTCAATCTCCCGCAGGTGGATGCGCACCAACCGCTCGATGAGGTCCGTGGGGAGAGCCGTTTCGGGGGTGAACTGTATCGAGTGTTCAGTTCGCTTGTACGCAGCGAGCTCGCCCGCAAGTTCCTCGATCGCCCAAGAGGACGGGTAGAAGCTCAGGTGTTTCTTCGAAGCGGTGAAATACACGAGCGCCCGTCCGCGATACTTAAGCGTCGGCATGCCGTAGCTCATCGTTTCTTCTGCTTCCGGTGCGAGCTCCAGTACGAGTGAGCGAATACGCTCCAGTTCCTCACGAAACTCGGGGGAGAGGCGTTCGAGATACTCTTCGACGGTCTTTGCTTTTTCGGCCATGAGTTGAGCATAATCGAGCCTCAAATCACCCGTAGGTCTTGCTCTGGCTGTGGTGTCGAGCCCCGGGAGCTTCCGAGGGACTGTGCCCTGTTCTCCGAGCCTTTCGGTGATGCGCACGACAATGTCGATGTCTTTCGTGACGACCCGCAGGTCAGAGCCGTGGCTGGTGCAGCAAGTTACTGCGGCTGCCCCGCCCATGTTCATGGGGATGCGCCTGGCCATCCAAGCCCCAGGTGCGAACGCGATCACGCCAGCAAACGCTGCGGCGACACCGAGCGAGACGACCGGGCCGGATCGGGCAGCGCCGCCTGCTCGCACGACGTACGTGACCGGCGTGAGGGGCGGGCGGGTGAATCATCCGCGCGCTTCATCGGTCCTCTCCGACGGAACTGGTTTTTGATTGTGAGTGGTGGCGCCAAGAGGTGCTGCTAGTCAGCCCGGGCGTTCGTCAGCGAACAAGCCTGTGCGTGCTCTCGGAGCCCCCAAAGCTCGGATTCTTCTGTCGAGCAGAAATACTCGTGAATTTCACCTCTGGATTGTGCGCTTGGGTCTCTGTAGAGGGTGCAGAGTAAGAACTAGCCCAGAAAGATCACCGCGACGTGATCTGGCAATTACTACAAAGGAGTCACCATGACTGCATTCAGCAACGACATCGAAGCCGTAGAAGCACTCAAGGCGCAGCACGGCAGCAGCTGGGACCGCATCAATCCCGAGTACGTCGCACGCATGCGGGCGCAGAACCGTTTCAAGACCGGCCTCGAGATCGCGCAGTACACCGCAGACATCATGCGCAAGGACATGGAAGAGTACGACGCGGATTCCTCGCTCTACACCCAGTCGCTCGGCGTTTGGCACGGTTTCATCGGCCAGCAGAAGATGATCTCCATCAAGAAGCACCTGAAGACCACAAACAAGCGCTACCTGTACCTCTCGGGCTGGATGGTTGCTGCTCTGCGCTCCGAGTTTGGACCGCTGCCCGACCAGTCGATGCACGAGAAGACCTCCGTGCCTGCGCTGATCGAGGAGCTTTACACCTTCCTTCGCCAGGCAGACGCCCGTGAGCTTGACCTGCTCTTCACGCAGCTCGACGAGGCCCGAGTCGCAGGCGACGAAACCGCAGTTGAGTTCATCCAGTCGCAGATCGACAACTTTGAGACCCACGTCGTGCCGATCATCGCCGACATCGACGCTGGCTTCGGCAACCCCGAGGCGACCTACCTCCTCGCAAAGAAGATGATCGAGGCCGGCGCTTGCGCGCTGCAGGTCGAGAACCAGGTCTCCGACGAGAAGCAGTGCGGCCACCAGGACGGAAAGGTGACCGTTCCTCACGAGGATTTTGTCGCGAAGATCAACGCGATCCGGTACGCGTTCCTTGAGCTCGGCATCGACAACGGTGTGATCGTTTCGCGCACCGACTCCCTCGGAGCTGGTCTCACGCAGAAGATCGCCGTGAGCCAGACCCCTGGTGACCTTGGCGACCAGTACAACTCGTTCCTTGACGTCGAAGAGATCTCCGATGCTGACCTCGGCAATGGTGATGTCGTCATCAAGCGTGACGGCAAGCTGCTCCGCCCGAAGCGCCTTGCATCGAACCTCTTCCAGTTCCGCGCCGGAACCGGCGAAGACCGTTGTGTGCTCGACAGCATCACGTCGCTGCAGAATGGTGCCGACCTCCTCTGGATCGAGACCGAGAAGCCGCACGTTGAGCAGATCGCCGGCATGGTGGATCGCATCCGCGAGGTTATCCCGAACGCGAAGCTCGTCTACAACAACAGCCCTTCGTTCAACTGGACTCTGAACTTCCGCCAGCAGGCATTCGACCAGCTCGCAGAAGAGGGCAAGGACGTGTCGGCTTACGATCGCGAGGCTCTCATGAGCGTCGAGTACGACGGCACCGAGCTTGCCGATCTCGCTGACGAAAAGATCCGCACTTTCCAGCGCGACGGTGCCGCTCGCGCAGGCATCTTCCACCACCTCATCACCCTGCCGACCTACCACACTGCTGCGCTGTCGACAGACAACCTCGCAAAGGGCTACTTCGGTGACGAGGGCATGCTCACCTACGTTCGCGACGTGCAGCGCGAGGAAATCCGCCAGGGCATTGCTACCGTGAAGCACCAGAACATGGCAGGCAGCGACCTCGGCGACAACCACAAGGAGTACTTCGCAGGTGACGCAGCGCTGAAGGCAGGTGGTAAGGACAACACGATGAACCAGTTCAACTAGTCAGTCTCCGGGGCCTAAAGCCCACGTAGAGGCGATCAAATTTCCCGCAAACGGGGGTCCGGCTTCGGTCGGGCCCCCGTTTGTGTTGTGCGGAAGCTGCGCCGCGCGATGCGGGTGTGGGAGACTGCGGGTATGCATCGGAAATTCATAGCAGCAGCCTGTGTAGCATTGGCAGCGCTCGCGATCACTGGCTGCTCTTCGACCCCGACGGGAACGGTAACGGTTGAAGTGCGTAGCCTCGACGAAGCTATGGACGAAAAGCCGTTAGCTATCACCGTGATCGTGGGCGGAGAAGTCTACGACAGCTTGACGCTCGACAGCGGAACGACGATCGTGCTTGAAGACGTTCCGCTCGGTCATACCGAGATCAACGCGTCCGGCTACTGCTCGGTCGCCGGTGCAACGGATGAGCTTAACCCGACGATGCGGCTCATCGTCGAGGACAGCGGCTGCACGCTCACCGGCTGACCGCCCCGGTACCCGGGCGAATGACAGTCGGCAGGCATAGGGTGACGTGCATGGATGCAACAGCAGCGCTCATTGACCTCGCCCGTCGCCCGCAGCAGGCCGCAGAGATGCTTCGCAGCAAGCTCACTGCCGAACTCCTCAACGCCCATCCGCACCACGACAACTCGGTCGCTTGGCTACTGTGGCACGCCGCTCGAGAGATCGACGTGCAGCTCACCGCGCTCACCGGAGGCGAATCGGTGTGGATCGCAGGAGGCTACGCCGAGCGATTCGGGCTCGACGTTGCGCCGGGAGACCTGGGCTACGGGCACACGCCTGAGCAGGCGCGGGCTATCGTCGTGCACGATGCTGATCTCCTTGTCGATCACCTCGCAGCAGTCGTCGATGCGCAGGTCGCCTATATTGCCTCGCTGAGTGAGACAGACCTCGACCGTATCGTTGACAAGAACTGGGATCCGGCAGTCACCCTTGGGGTGCGTCTCGTGAGCATCTCAGCCGATGCGCTCGAACATGTTGCCCAGGCGACCTACGTAGCGGGGATCGGCGCTCAGGCTTTCGAGGCTCGGTAGTCGGCTCGCGGCCGGATGGCCGGCTAGTCGTGCAGGATGACTTGAAACAGGGCATGATCCTGCCATTCGCCGGCGATCCGCAGGTACTTGGGCGCCATCCCGATTCGCTCGAAGCCAGCTTTCTCGAGCACGCGTTGCGAGCCGATGTTATGGAGGAGCGTGCTCGCCTCGAGCCGGTGGAGTCGGAGCTCAGCGCGAGCTGAACTGACTATGGCTTGCACGGCAGTAGAAGCGAGACCGCGGCCGGCGTGCTCATGGTCGACCCAGTATCCCAGCCCTGCGCTCTGGAACGGCCCGCGCGAGATACCCGCAATATTGAAGCGGCCGATAACGGCGTCTCCACTAAAGAGTCCGAGCGATACGCCTAAGCCTGAGTCAGCCTCCGCCGCGCGGCGCGCGAGGTCCGCTGCCTGCCATGCCTCGCCATAGTACCCAGTGGGACGGATCGGCTCCCACTGCGCGAGGTGCGTCCGATTCCTGACGTAGGCGTCCGCGAGCGCCCCCGCGTCGGACACCGATAGGGGACGCATCGTGACGCTATCGCTGATTCGCCGTATCCCGAACATGCCTTAACGCTAGCGGTGCCGCGAGAGCACGCCAAGAGAGCTCACCGGCGTTGCTAGGCTTGCACGATGCCTACATCGACCCGAGACGCCAGCCACGAAAGCGCGGCAAGCAGTCGTCCGGCGCCCACGGGCGATCTCAGTGCGGAGGAGTTCGCGCGCTGGTACTGGCTCAAGGAGGAGCTTGCTGAGGTTGCGCGGGCTCTCGGGATACGTGCCACGGGAGGAAAAACGCTGCTGACCGAGCGAATTTCGGCGAAGCTTGCCGGGCATCCGTTCGTTGAGCCCGCCGCTGCCACCGGTGGCCGATCAAAGCAGCTCAGTGGCGACTTGACTGGCTCGACGTTGGTCCCCGCGGGGCAGCGTTCCAGCCAGGCCGTACGGGCATGGATGACCGCACAGGTCGGCGATGGTTTCCATTTTGACGCAGATATGCGCGCGTTCTTCGCTA
>JAGNOB010000081.1 GCA_017990305.1 Leucobacter sp. | reverse complement strand
GCCTGGGAGCATGCTCAGCCCGGTCGTGATCGGGTCGAGGCCGAGCACGTTCTGGAGGTAGATCGGAAGCAGGATCAGTGTGCCGAACATCGCGGCCATCATGATTGTTACGAGTCCGGTCGCCAGCGCGAATGGCCGCGAGGCAAAGACGCGGAGGTCGAGCAGGGCGCCGTTCGTGCGCTGCAATACGAGCTGCCGCAAGACGAAGAGCGCGAGGCTCACGACGCCTGCACCGAGCACAGCCCCGCCCTCGACTATGCGATCCGCCCCGCCGGCCCCGATCGTTGAGAAGCCGTAGACGAGCCCGCCGAAGCCGATTGCCGAAAGCGGCACCGAGACGATGTCGAGCGGCGTCTTACGGGTATCGCCGATGTTCGGCAGCCACACGAGACCAACAACGAGCATCGCGACCGCGATCGGCAGCACGAACCAGAAGAGCGCGCGCCACGAGAATGCGTTGAGGATTAGCCCGGATACTGTCGGGCCGAGCGCGGGGGCGACGGCCATGACGATGGTGATGCGGCCCATAAACCGTCCCCGCGAGGCTGCGGGGATGAGGGCCATGATCGTGGTCATGAGCATCGGCATCATCATGGCGGTGCCGCCGGCCTGCACCACACGGGCGACGAGGAGTAGCGGGAACGTTGGCGCAAGGGCGCCGAGCACCGTGCCGACGGAGAAGAGTGCCATGGCGAGCGTGAAGATCTGTCGCGTCGTGAAGCGCTGCAGGAGGTAGCCGGTCGTCGGGATGACGACGGCCATCGTGAGCATGAACGCTGTCGTCGTCCACTGCGCAGCGCTGAGCGTGATTCCGAGGTCGGCAGTGAGGTGGGGGAGCGCGACGCCCATGACGGTCTCGTTGAGGATCGTCACAAACGCGGCCCCGAGGAGCAGCCAGATCGCCTGCGTGCCGCTGGCGCCCCTGCCTGTGCTCGCGCGCCCCGCCCCAGGGGCAACGTTCACGCCGCTCACAGGATCACGAACCAGAGCGCGGCGACAGCGAGCGCGAGCGCCATGAGCACGATGTTCTTGCCGAAGGGCTCGTCAAACCTCTTGTGCGCAAAGATCGCGAGGAACTGAATGATCGCGAGACCGATCGCTGCGATCGGCGCGAGCACCGGGAAGACGCCTGTGAGCGGGGCCGCAATCACAGCGACCGCGCCGAGCACCTCGGCCGCGCCGATGAGGTTCACCTGCGTCGGGGTGAGCGCCTGCAGCGTGGCCATCGGCATGTCCGCCAGCGGCTTGGCGAGCTTCATGCCGCCCGCCATGAGGAACATGAGAGCGAGAACGCCCGAGAGGGCCCAGGTGGTGATGGTGAGGACAAACACGAATACGACTCCAAGGGTAACTTTTGGTAACTGAGGTACAGTGAGTAAGTATCGGCCATCAGGGGTCAGGCACCGCAACGTGACTGAGTTACCCCGGTGTAACCGGCACCGGCCTACGGAGAGCGAACAAGGGGAGCAGACATGACGGATGTGCGCGACGAGTCGCGAGACGACGCCTGCATGGAGCACATCTGCGCCGTCGACGGCGAGCAGGCAGAGGTGTTCCGGTCGATCCTCGGCAGGGTCGGCGATAAGTGGAGCATGATGCTCATCGGCATGCTGCAGCAGGGCCCGTACCGCTTCACCGAGCTCAAGCGCATGACACCGGGCATATCGGCGCGCATGCTCACGTTCACGCTCAGGCAGCTCGAGCGCGACGGCCTCGTGACCCGCACGGCGTATGCGGAGATCCCCCCGAGAGTCGAGTACCGCGCGACGCCGCTTGGCAGCACCCTCGTGGATCCCGTGATGGCAATCGCCCAGTGGGCGTCGCAGCACCAGGCCGAGATCGTCGCCTTCAGGGATCGATACGACACGGCCCAGTACGAGTCGGCTCAGTACGAATCAGCCCAGTAGGGCACAGTCGAGGGCCGCGCGAAGGCCAGCCCCGCCCGCCTGTGCGGGGCGCAGCCTGCCGCCGGATACAGAACGGTGCCGGGAGCCAGTAGCTGGCCCCCGGCACCGTTCTGTATCCGGGATGACGCGTGGCTACGCGAACAGCGCGGCCCCGATCGTCTCCCCGCTGCGGAACCCAGGGAGCACGGCAAACACCGCCGACCCCGTGTGCGTCACCCATTCGTTGAGCAGGTCAGCCTCATCCAGGCGCTGCTGGATCGGCACGAACTGCTTCAGCGGGTTGCGTTGATAGCAGCCGAAGAGCAGCCCGGCCTCGTGGCCATCGTCGTAGTTCACCGCGCGGCGCACAATCCGCTCGCGGCGATCCTCCGAGTGCGCGCGCCGGATGTGGGCCGCCGACGAGATGATCGGCAGGCCGAGCGCGTTCTTCGCATCGAAATCGACGGGCGCGTGCTCACCGCCCGATGGATTCGTCAGCGGTGCCCCATCGCTGAGGGTGCGCCCCATGGTCTGCTCACGCCCCGGCCGGTCGACGCGATCCCAGGTGTCGAGCTCCATGCGGATTCGCCTGAGCACAAACGCCGATCCGCCAGCCAGCCAGGCCTGCCCATCGCTCCGGTCGACCCACATCACCTCGTCGAAGTCGTCCTCCTCCGGGGTGGGGTTCACCGTGCCATCGACCTGGCCCATGAGATTGCGCATCGTCAGGCCCTTGCCTTCCGACCCGCGAGACTGCCGAAAACCCTGCTGCACCCAAGCGACCTCGAAAAACCGATCGAGATCGCGGTGGAGCATCCGCGCCGCGTGCGCGACGGGGAGCGGGTCGTCGGCCTGCACAATGAGCAGCAGGTCGCCGCCGTCGAAGCCATTGCCGAGTTTGTCGTGCTCGAACGCAGGCAGTGGGGCGAGCCACTCGGGTCGGCGGCTCGGGTTCACCCGATCCACCAGCGCGGCACCCACCCCGACGGTAATCGACAGCCGCGCCGGCCGAGCAGCGAGCTCGGGCTCGGGGTCGGCAAGCGGCGCAACGCCCGCGGTGAGACCCTCAATGTCGCCAGTGAGAATCCGAAACATGCCGGTGAGCGCGGCGCGATCGGTCGCGTCCCGCAGCCGATATGCGATGTGCCTGACGTGCGTGGCGGGGACTCCGAGGATGCCCGCCTGGTGCTTCCCATGGCAGGGGAGCGCCTCGCCGCCAAACCCTGGCGCCTCGGCGGCCGCGCTGAGCGCGGGCTCCGCGTCCGGGTCGAACAGCGTCGCGCTCGCGCGATCGTCCTTCCCGAGCGCGAGACCCCCAGCGATGCCTCCGGCACCACCGAGCAGCGCCCCGATGCCGGCGCCGACCGCGCCCCCCGTGAGGAGGGCGCGGCGGCTCAGGCGGCGTGCCTGCAGATCAGCCGCGGGCTGATCTGTGTTGAGCGGTGGCTGGTTAGCCATGACTCATCGTGTCAGCGTCGCCCGACATATCCATGTCGCCGTGATCCATCTCTTCGCCATCGATGTCGTCGTAGCTCTCGTTCGCTCCTGCCGTGTCCTTCACGAGCGCGACGATCTCAAGCGTCGAGTCGTCAGAGAATGTGAGCTTGACCGTCACGTCCTCGCCGGGAGACAGCGGCTTCGTGATGTCCATGAGCATGATGTGGTTCGCGCCGGGCTCGAGCGTGATCGAGCCGCCTGCGGGCACAGTGACGTCGCCCTCAATCTTGCGCATCTTGCCGTCGACGACCTCGTGGAGCTCGACGATCCCTGCCGCGTCGCTCTCGAGATCGGTGATCACCAGATCCGTGTCGCCACTGTTCTCGAGGACCCCGAAAACGCCGCTCATGGCCTCGCCAGGCTTGACGTCCGGGTCTGTCGCCTTTACCCACATATCCTGCGCGGTGACGACTGCCTGCCCATTCTCGGAAGCGGCGGTCGGCTTTGGCTCTGCTGCGTCGCTCGTCTGCGAGCAGCCGGTGAGGACGAGCGCAAACGATGCTGCGACGGCGGCAAGGCCTACCGCCGCACGGCGCGAACGCTGGGTGCGGTGTGTGTTCAACATGAATTACTCCTTGGTATCGCGGGGACTCTTGTCCTCCGCGGATGCTGCGCTCTTGCGCATGCGAATGATCATTGGAATGGCGACCGCTACGGCGACGACTGCCGCGGCACCGATCGCGATGGGAAGCGTGAGGCCCGAACTATCGGAACTCTCAGCCCCTTCGGCAGCGGACTCTTCCTGCTGCTCGGGCGCTGTCTCTGCTTCTCCCGTGTAAGGTCGGACTTCGCTTGCCTGGCCGTTGTCGATGTCAAAGGTGAACCCACCCTCGATGGGGTGCCCATCGCTCGACACCACGCGCCACGCAGACGTGTAGTTGCCGTCGCTGAGCGGGGTAGCGAATTTTTGGGTGACATCTCGGCCGCTGAACGTGGGAAGTCCGTTCGTCGCGTCGCCGCCATCCGGATCCGTCACGTGGATCTCGGTACCCACTTCAAGTACGTTGTCGCTGAACGTGAGCCGGAGAGCTGCTGCTTCTCCACTGTCAGTCGTCTCGACCTCGACGTCAATGAGCTGGTCGTGTGCCTGCGCCGGCGCTGAGGCCGAGAAGACAGCGAAGCCGAGCCCAAGCGTTGCCGCGATCATGATCGCCGCAATAGTCTTTGGCGGCCGACTGGCGGACTGGATTTGGGTATGCGTGTGCATAGGTGGTCCTGTCTCTCTCCGAGAGTCGGAGAGAATTCCTATTTTGTTGCTAAAACTGGGGCGACGCGGAGCGCACAGGCGGCCCGCGAAGCGACCAGGAAGCATAGGTCAGGAGTTGGTCGCGAAGCACAGGAGCTTCGTGACGGGTGGGGGGCACCTCGCGGCGCTCGAACGCTGCGAGAACCAGATGTTGCGGGAGCGCGCGACGGATCGTCCTGCCGAGCGCGATGACGGCGCGCTCACCTCGGGCGACGAGCACCGTCGAGACGACAGCAGCGACTCCGTGCAGCACCCACATGAGGGTGTCAGCTGAGCCTGCTTCGACAACCGTCGGAACGAATCGTTCGAGTGAGGCAAGGTGAGCCGCGTGCGAGCCCATCGGAAGCTTTGAAGCACCCGAGAGTGCGGTCGTAACTCCAATCCCGGCGAACGCCCAGTGGTACAGGAACTGGCTCGCTCCCACGGCGAGGCCGACGCGCCACACCGATTCCACTTTGCCAGCGAGAGCCACGCAGAACGGGAGCGCAATAATTGCCGTCACGATGACGGCGAAAGCTGAGATTTCACCACCGGCAAGCGAGTGGGAAACAGCGGCGAGCACGGTCGAGAGGGCAGCACCAATCACGCCGCGGGCGGTGCGCGCCGCGCGGCTCAGGGTCTGCTGTCGCCGAGCCATGCAAGCAGTGTAACTCCTCGAGGCTGAGCACGCCCGGTGTCCGGCCGCGTCCGGGGCGATGTCCGCCGATCCACGGTAGACTTGACCCTCGTGTCAGACAACACCACGAACCCCAATCCGATTTCGCAGGAAGCGGTTGATGCCGCCGTCGCTGAAGCGCTCGCCGCATTTACCGCGGCCGATTCAGTAGCGGACCTGAAAACCGCGAGAACCGAGCACGTCGGCGACGAATCCGCCATCGCAAAGCTCAACGCGCTCATGCGCGAGGTTCCCAAGGAAGAGAAGGCCGAGACCGGCAAGCTCATGGGCCAGGCCCGTGGCCGCCTCGAGGGTGCGTTTAAGAGCCGCGAGGGCGAGCTTGCAGCCGCAGAGGCTGAGGCGAGGCTTGTCGCGGAGACCGTCGACGTGACGCAGGCGCCCGTGCGCCGCCGCGCTGGCACCAGGCACCCCCTCGAACAGCTCAAGGAAGAGGCCGGTGACATCTTCATCGGCATGGGCTGGGAGATCGCGGAGGGCCCCGAGATCGAGCACGAGTGGTTCAACTTCGACGCGCTCGGCTTCGACCCCGACCACCCGGCGCGCGCGATGCAGGACACGTTCTTCATCGATCCCGCCGACCGCCACCTGCTGCTGCGCACGCACACTTCGCCCGTGCAGATCCGCACGCTCCTCGACCGCGAGCTGCCCGTGTACGTTGTGGCCCCTGGCCGCACGTTCCGCACCGACGAGCTCGACGCGACACACACTCCGGTCTTCAACCAGATCGAGGGCATCGCGATCGACCGTGGGCTCACGATGGCGCACCTGCGCGGCACGCTCGAGCACTTCGCGCGCCAGATGTTTGGCGCCGAGGCGAAGATCCGTCTGCGCCCGAACTTCTTCCCGTTCACCGAGCCGTCCGCCGAGATGGACGTCTGGCAGCCGAACGCCAAGGGCGGCGCGCGCTGGGTCGAGTGGGGCGGCTGCGGCATGGTCGACCCGAACGTGCTGAGCGCGGCAGGGATCGACCCCGAGGAGTTCCAGGGCTTCGCCTTTGGCATGGGAATTGAGCGCACGCTCCAGTTCCGCAACGACCTCAACGACATGCGCGACATGGTTGAGGGCGACATTCGTTTCAACGCACAGTTCGGAGGCCTCGTCTAATGCGGATCCCACTCAGCTGGCTCGGCGAGTTCGTCTCGCTGCCCGCAAACAGTACCCCCGAAGACGTCCACGCGCAGCTCGTGCGCGTCGGCTTCGAAGAGGAGTCGGTTCGCCGCTTCGACATCTCCGGCCCCGTCGTCGTTGGTGAGGTGCTCTCGGCAGAGCCCGAGCCCCAGTCGAACGGCAAGACAATCAACTGGTGCCAGGTGCGCGTCGCGCCCGAGGGGAAGACCGCTGCCGACGGCGGCGAGGACGTGCGAGGCATTGTCTGTGGCGCGCACAACTTCGGTCCCGGCGACAAGGTCGTCGTGACCCTGCCTGGTGCCGTGCTGCCGGGCGACTTCAAGATCGCAGCCCGCAAGACCTACGGCCATGTCTCAGACGGCATGATCGCGTCAGCCCGCGAGCTCACGCTCGGCGAGGACCACGACGGCATCATCGTGCTGTCGCGGCTCGGGCTCGACCCGGAGATCGGCGCAGACGCACTCGAGCTCCTCGGGCTTGCCGACACCGCAGTGGAGATCAACGTCACGCCCGACCGCGGCTACGCGTTCTCCGTGCGCGGGGTCGCACGCGAGTACTCGCACGCGAGCGGCTCAACGTTCGCCGATCCCGCACTGCGCGAGGTCGCTCCGGCGAGCGGCTTCTCCGTGACGCTCGCCGACGACGCACCGATCCGCGGACGCGAGGGCGCTACCGGCTTCGTCACCCGCGTTGTGCGCGGTATCGACG
>JAGNOB010000080.1 GCA_017990305.1 Leucobacter sp. | reverse complement strand
TGTGTGTTCTCCTTTTACAGTGGTGGGTGGTGTGCTTAGCTCACGACGACGATGGGCGCGTCAAGGCGCTGCACCGTGAGCTCAAAGGTTGCCGCGACGAGGTTCTCCCCCGGCACGAGTTCGCCTGCGCGGATCTCGCCGTGCCTGTCGACGAGCGTGCAGCTCAGGCGTGCCGCGAGTTCGCCGTCGATGCGGCGCACGTCGCCGATGAGCGCGATGACCTCGGTCGCGGGTCCGTCGATGACGGTGCGCTCGCCGCTTGCGCGGTCGATGAACGTCGCGCCGACGAAGCTGCCAAGGCCCGCGCGAACGGATGCGCGGTCGAAGCCGGCGTCGCGGCAGACGCGCAGCAGCGCATCGGTGATGTCGATGTTCGGCAGCACTCGAGCGATGACGGTGTCGCTCGCGCCGTGTGGATCCGCGGCGACTGCCCGCGGTGTGCTCTCCGTCTGCATGGGGATGCTCCGCTCTGATCGGTTGGTCGGCTCTGATCGGTTGGTCGGCTCTGATCGGTTGGTCGGCTCTTCCGGTGTGAACACCGGCATCTTGGTTTCTGGGTCGGTCGCGCTGCGCCACTGCGCGCCGAATACCGCCGTGACGACGGCGATGGGTGGGGTTGCGTCGGACTCGGTCTCGAGCCAGACGTGGCCGCCTTCGAGCGCGCCGCCCGGGGCCTGCCAGAAGCAGTGGCTGTGCATGTATTGCGCGGCGTCGCGCAGCCCGAGCGTGACTGAGCCGTAGATGAGGTGAGCGCGATCGTGGGTGCGCGTCTCTGAGAAGCTCAGCGCCTTTTCTGCGGTCGCGACGTCGGGAATGCAGTAGCTGAGGGGCGCATAGTTGCCGCCGTGGAGCTCCGCGAAGCCGCTGTCTGCGCCGAGGGCCGCGAGCGTCTCATGCAGCTGCTCAATGAGTGGCCTGCCGCCCGTGAGCTCGCAGACTGCGCGCTTCGTGTGGACGGGTCGAACGATGATTCTGGGTTGGGTTTTGGGACCGGGATGCACCAACGGCTGCATTGTGTCCTCCTTCCAGCTTGTGACCGTGGGGAGCGTGGGATTCCACGTCGTGCCCCTGGTGTGGGGCGGGGGCGGCGCGCTCCAGGATGGGGAACGCGCCGCCGGTGAGGCGAGTCAGCAGGAGCTATCCGATAGCTGTGCCTCCGCAGACCTTCAGGGTCTCGCCGGTGATGAAGCTCGCGCCTGGAGACGCGAGGAACGCGACGGCCTCGGCGATGTCCTCCGGCTGGCCGATCCGCTGGATCGGCTGTGCGTCGACAGGGTACGGAACCCCCTGCGTCATCGGCGTCGCCACCGGGCCTGGTGCGACAGTGTTGCAGGTCACGCCGAGCGGCCCGACCTCCTTGGCGACCCACCTGGTGAAGGCGATGACGCCGCCCTTCGAGGCCGCATACGCGGGTCCTGTGCGAGCAGCTCCCCCGCCACCCGAGTTCGCGCCGCCGATGATGCCCGAGATCGAGCTCACGTTGACGATCGCGCCGGATCCGGCGTCGCGCATATGCGGGTAGACCGCACACTGCGTCATGAGGAAGGTGCCCTTGAGGTTCGTCTCAAGGTCACGATCCCAGATCTCGTCAGTCATTTCCTCGAGGCTCAGCCTGCCCGCGGTGCCGGCGTTGTTCACGAGCACGTCGAGCGAGCCCCAGTCGGCGACGAGAGTGTCGAGGCACGAACGCACAGCCGCGCGATCCCGAATATCGACGATCTCGCTGCGGGCCCTCACTGCGCCACCCGTGCGCTCGGCGATCGCTGCGACCGTCCCAGCGCCGTCCGTGACATCGACGATGAGCACGTCGGAGCCGCGAGCCGCGAGCTCGACAGCGATCGCTGCGCCGATGCCGCCAGCGGCGCCGGTGACGACGCTGACCTTGCCTGCAAATTCCTGTGACATGGTTCGTTGTTCCTTCGTTGGGCTAGAGCCCGAGCAAGTCCGGCAGCCAGTTGCTGAGCGCCGGGATAAACGTCACGAGCATGAGCACCGCGACACCAGAGATGACGAACGGCGTGACTCCCTTGACGGCTTCTCCGAATGGGATCTTCGCGATACTCGCCGCGACAAAGAGATCGATGCCGACTGGGGGTGTGATGAGCCCAATCGCGAGGTTCATCGTCATCATCACGCCGATGGTGGTGAGGTTCATTCCGAGCTCAAGGAGCACGGGAACAAACAGCGGGATGAAGAGATAGAACGCCGAGATCGCGTCGAGGAACATGCCAGCGATGAGCAACGCAAGGTTGATGATGAGCACGAGCAGCACCATGCTGTCCGTGAGACTGAGCATCCAGTCGGCGACGTGCTTGGCGATCTGATTGCGCGTGATCACGTATGCGAACAAGGTCGCGGAGGCGATGATGAGCATGATGCGCCCGGACATGATGCCCGCGGAGGTGAAGATCTTAAACACCTCTGCGAACTTCAGCTCGCGGGTGACGAACAGGCCGACGACGAGGGCATAGACCGAGGCGACAGCCGCCGACTCGGTCGGTGTGAAGATGCCGCCGTAGATGCCACCGAGAATGATCACGGGTACGAGCAAACCTGGGACTGCACGCATGAACGCCTTGAAGACCACACCGGCGGGCGCGCGGTTTGCGCGCATCCCGATACCGCCACCGGAACTCGCGTTTTCGGGGGTGACGTCCTCGATCGTGAGGAGGCCCGTGTTGTCCGCTGTGCGGGCAACTGCGCCGGTAGCGGTCACGGTTGCGGTGCGCGAGCGGGGATTCTTACCCATCGCCTGGCTGAGGTGCGTGGCTGCGTTGGCCTTCGCGATCTCCATGTCGCGCGGCAGGAACCGCGCGATGAGGTAGAGCACAACGACAAGGATGAGGCCGGGAACGACGCCCGCCATGAACAGGCGGCCAATCGTGACGCGGTCGACTCCGGGTCCAGCGTAGTCGGCAGCGACAACAGCGAAGACGATGTACGCGATGCTCGGCGGGAGGATGATGCCGAGCTCACCGGACGTCGCAACGAGCGAGGCCGCGTGGCGCTTGCTGTAGCCGTGCTTTGCGAGCGCGGGAATCAGGATTCCACCAATCGCAGCAACGGTTGCGGGGCCGGAGCCTGAGATCGAGGAGAACAGGAGCGCGGTGAGGATCGCGGTGAGGGCGATGCCGTTCTTCATGTGCCCGAAGCACGCGTCTGCAAATTCGACGAGTCTTCGTGAGATGCCGGTGAGCTCCATGATGACGCCGGCGAGGATAAAGAAGGGAATCGCCAGCAGCGTTTCAGAGGACAGGCCGGCATAGAGGATGCTCGAGCCCGGTGCCAGTGCTTTGAGCCCGCCCGTGAACATAATCGTTGCGAAGGCCGAGAGGCCCATCGACATCGAGACTGGGACGCCAATGAACAGGCACACGAGGAACGTGCCGAACAGTACGAGTTCGATCATGATCGTCCGCCCTCCTTTGGTCCGGATGCTGTTTCGGTGGCTGCTTCGCGCTCGCGCTGAGCGTCTTCGAGCGCCTGGGTCTCGGCTTGAACTGCCTCGGCAACTTCGAGCGCCTCGGCTTCTTCGCCCTTAAAGGCCTCGCCGCCGCGGAGCTCGATGACCGCGACCTGAATCGTGCGGATCGCGCCGAGGAGCGCGCCGAATGGCAGGCCCATCGTGAAGATCCACTGCGGCATCTGCAGTGCCGGGGTGAGGCGGCCCGATTCGAGCTGCTTCATCGCGGTCTCGAATCCGAGCCACAGGAGGATGAGGAAGAACACGAGCATTCCGACGCAGACGAGGGCGACGACGATCTTGTGGAGGACCCCGCGACTGGAGTCGCGGAGCAGGCTGAAGCTGGGGTGGGTGCCAAGCCGCGTTGCAGCGGCGGCGCCAACCATTGTCAGCAGCACAGCGAGGTTAATGAGCAGCTCGCTTGTGAACGAAAAAGAGGCGTGGAAGACGTATCGCGCGATCACGTTGGCAAAGGCCAGCAGCGTGATGAAAAGGAAGGTGACCGCGATGATCGTGTTCTCGAGCCTGCGCAGTATGAGATCAAACATGAGTGATCCAGTCCGTTGTGGGGCGGCGAGCACGCCGCCCCACAGTGGGAACTACTTCGGCTGAACTGCCTCAGCGACCTCAGCGGTCCACTTGTCGGCGTAGGCGTCGTAGACGGGCTGCATCGCATCGCGGAAGACAGCAAGTTGCTCGGGGCTGAGCTCGGTGACGGTCATCTGGTCCTTCATCTCAGCGAGCTGCTCCGCCTCGCGGTCGCGGCTGAGCTTCACCTGGTACGTGTTGGCCTCGGCTGCGGCTTCTTCGACGATCTTCTTGTCGGCGTCACTCAGGCTGTCGAACAGATCCTGGTTCATGCCGAGGATGAGCGGATCGTAAACGTAGTTCCAGACCGAGAGGTACTTCTGCACCTCCATGAGGCCGTTCGAGTAGATGACGTCGAACGGGTTCTCCTGGCCGTCGATCGTGCCGTTCTGCAGCGACGTGAACACCTCGGCGAAGTTCATCGTGACGGGGTCAGCGCCGAGCTCCTTGTAGATGTTCAGGAAGAGCTCGGAGCCCGCGACACGGAGCTTGAGGCCCTTAATGTCAGCAGGTGCGGTGATCTCGTGCTTGCTGTTGGTGACCTGGCGGAAGCCAGACTCACCGAAGCCGAGCATCTTGATGCCCATCTCTTCGGTGAGCTGCTCGTAGATCTCAACGCCGCCGTCTGCCATCGCGGCATCGGCCTCTGCGTAGTCCGCGTAGAGGAAGGGCGCGGTAATTGCTGAGAATCGGGGGTCGATGCCCGAGTAGATAATCGGGGAGTTGTACGAGAACGCCTTGTCGCCGTTCGCGAGCATCTCGACGCCGGCGGCGGGGTCACCGCCCGAGAGCTGCTCGTTGGCGAACAGGTTCAGGGTGATGCGGCCGTCAGACTTCTCGTCGAGGAGTTCTGCGAACTTCTCTGCGCCGGCCCACCAGGCCGAAGCCTCCGACACGGTGATGGTCATGTCCCAGCTGTAGCTCTCGCCTCCGCCTTCTGCCGCGGGTGAACCGCTGCTCGAACACGCAGTCAGTGCGAGCGCCGAAACAGCGAGAGCTGCTACGAGTGAGGTCTTCTTCACTTCGATCTCCTCCTTGAGATGTGGTGGCTGGTTGGATTGTTGTGTCCGCCCAGGTCAAGCTTTGAAGGTGCGGGGTATCCGCACTCAAGGCAGATGCGTCCGAGGGCCAGATGCACCGCTCGGATTATTATGCACGCTCTGGTAGAACCAGGCAAGCTGCGCCCCCAGCTTCACGCCCCCGCACCCTCAAATGAGCGGTCCATGACCGCGCGATAGCCGCACATCGACGCGGATCTCACGGAATTTGCGCGCCCGCCCACCCGCTCCCCCGCTCGGGCGTGGCGGAGCCAGAAGCATCAGCCCAAAAGGGCGAGCACCACCGGAATCGTCACCACCGCGAAGACACTCGTGACGAGCGTCGTTGCACCAACCAGCCGAACGTCACCGTCATACTCAAAGACGATGATGCTTGCGGTCGAGGAGACAGGCATTGCCGCCATAATGACGGCTGCCCCCACCCATTGAGCGCCGAGACCACCCCCGAAGAGCGCCACGGCGGCGAGCGTGGCGACGGGAAGCACAACGAGCTTCACCGCCCCGGCAGATGCCACCGCCAGAATGGGTACGCTCCCGGAACGCATCCCCTCGAGCGCCGGCTTGATGCTCAAACCGACAGCAAACATCGCGGTCGGAACAGCCGCCTGCCCGAGCATTTCAACACTCACCATCAGCACCCCGGGTAGCCGCACGCGCAGGAGCGAAACGGCAACGCCTGCGATCACCGCGAGCACAACCGGGTTGAGCACAACCGACCCCTTGGCGATGCGCCACACCAAGGCGCCGACGCTCTCCGTCCGTCGCGCTCCTGAACGCTGAGCTCCCCCGCCGCGCAGCGAACTCCAGAGCGGATAGCCGACCATGAACAGCATGTTGTGCAGCAGCTGCCCCAGCGCCGCACCGAGAGCCGCCCCCGGACCGAGCACGCTCAACACAATCGGCACACCCAGGTAGCCAACATTCCCATAGGTCGCGGCGACCGCAAGTGGGCCCGGATCCAGGCGCCCCGCACGCCGCCCCAGATATCGCCGCACGAGCGACCCGGCCAGATGGACAAGCGCAAACACGACCGTCGTCACCCCCAACGAAACCGTCACGAACGCCAGCGGCACTCCTTCGTGGATCGGCGCGCTCGTGACAGCAACGAACAGGAACGCGGGGAGCGAGAAGTAGAACACAAAGGCGTTGAGGCCGGCCTGGGCTCGCTGAAACCTCGGCGTGAATCCGGCAGCTATGCCGACACCCAGCAGCACAAACATGGGGGCAATGATCGACAGCACGTGTAACACTGGCACCTTCCTTCAGCTTCGTTGCGTCGGGCGCTTTGACCTGCGGCCCATCCTCGTGGCAAGATACTTCTGGTTCTACCAGAAGCTATCGATGAGGATACCCCGTGAACGCTACTCACTCCGGCGGGCCCGACCCCGCCATTGCCGAACAGGCCCTCGGCCACTATGGGACGCAGGAGAAAGTCTCACGCGTCCGCGCCACTATCGCGAAGCGGATGCTCGAGTCTTTGGACACATCGGCGCAGCTCACCGCGACCGTTGAGGTCGATCTCAGCGCGATCACGGCTCTTCGCAACCGCGAAAAGGAGGCGTTCCGTGCACGAGAGGGCATTGGCCTGAGCTATCTCCCATTCATCGTCCGAGCCACCACAGAGGCCCTCCAGGCACACCCCAAGCTCAACGCAACACTCGATCTCGAGGCAGGCACGATTACGTACCCCGATGGCGAGCACATCGGCATCGCCGTAGACACCCCGCGCGGGCTACTCGTACCGGTCATACGTGACGCTGGCACCTTGCGAGTCCCAGACCTCGCCAAGTCGATCTCGGAAGTCGCAACACGATCGCAGGCTGGCAAACTCACGGCCGCGGATCTCGCGGGTGGCACCTTCACAGTCACAAATTACGGCTCGGTCGGCACCCTCATGGATACCCCCATCATCAACCAACCCCAGGTTGCAATCCTCGGAACAGGCGCACGCACCAGGCGGCCCGTAGCCGTGCGGTCAGTGGACGGCGAGGAGACGATCGATATCCGGGACATGATGTACCTCTCCCTTAGCTACGACCATCGCCTCGTAGACGGGGCTGACGCCGCGCGCTTCCTCACGCAGATAAAGAA
>JAGNOB010000079.1 GCA_017990305.1 Leucobacter sp. | reverse complement strand
CAAGCTTTGCGGCGAGCTCGCCGACCGGCACCTGCGAGAGCAGGGCATCAAGTGGATTGGTGTTTGCCATGTTGGATATCCCCCATCGAGTGTCGCCGGGTGCGACTCACACGCTTCATAGACTACCTCGCTCATTTCCGCTGCGATGTAGTCATCAGCAACGATTCAGCAAAAGGTTTGTGACGAATATCCAACGGGGGGCACCGCCTGTCGAATAGGCTGTAATTTATGTCTCGCATTCGTAAAGTGCTCATCGCCAACCGGGGCGAGATCGCCGTTCGTATTATTCGCGCCGCTAGCGACAGCGGCATCGCCTCCGTCGCCGTCTATGCCGACCAGGATCGCGACGCTATGCACGCGCAGCTCGCCGACGAAGCGTACGCGCTCGGCGGCGCAACCAGCGCCGACAGCTACCTCGCTATCGACAAGATCCTCAGCGTCGCACGTCGTTCAGGCGCCGACGCTGTACACCCGGGCTACGGCTTCCTCGCGGAGAACGCCGATTTCGCCCGCGCTGTCATCGGCGCCGGCCTCATTTGGATCGGCCCCAGCCCCGACGCGATCGAGCGGCTGGGCGACAAGGTCTCAGCGCGTCACGTCGCCGAGAAGGTGAACGCCCCGCTCGCGCCGGGCACGAGCGATCCTGTCGCCGGTGCCGACGAGGTGCTCGCGTTCGCTGACGAGGTCGGGCTGCCCGTCGCGATCAAGGCTGCCTTCGGTGGCGGTGGCCGCGGCCTGAAGGTCGCCTACAAGCGCGAGGAGGTTGCCGATCTCTTCGAGTCGGCCACCCGCGAGGCCGTCGCGGCCTTTGGTCGCGGCGAGTGCTTCGTCGAGAAGTTCCTTGAGAAGCCCCGCCACGTCGAGACCCAGTGCCTCGCCGACAGCCACGGCAACGTCGTCGTCATCTCAACGCGCGACTGCTCGCTGCAGCGCCGCCACCAGAAGCTCGTCGAGGAGGCGCCAGCGCCCTTCCTCAGCGACGCCCAGAACGCAGAGCTCTACGCGGCGTCGAAGGCGATCCTCCGCGAGGTCGGCTACGTTGGCGCGGGAACCTGCGAGTTCCTCGTCGCGAAGGATGGCACGATCTCGTTCCTCGAGGTGAACACCCGCCTGCAGGTTGAGCACCCGGTCTCCGAGGAGATCACCGGCATCGACCTCGTCCGCGAGCAGTTCCGCATCGCCGAGGGCGGCGTGCTCGACTACGACGATCCGATCGCGCACGGCCACTCCTTCGAATTCCGGCTCAACGGCGAGGATCCCGGCAACGGCTTCCTTCCGGCACCTGGCCCTGTCGCGCTCTTCAAGCCGGCGCTCGGCCCAGGCGTGCGCGTCGACACCGGCGTGCAGACGGGCGACGTCATCTCTGGCGCGTTCGATTCGATGCTCGGCAAGCTCATTGTCACCGGCGCGACCCGCGAGGAAGCGCTCGAGCGCTCACGCCGCGCGCTCGACGAGCTCGAGGTACGCGGCCTTCCGACCGTGATCCCGTTCCACCGCAAGATCGTCCGCGATCCAGCGTTCACGGCACCGGACGGCACGTTCGGGGTCTACACGCTGTGGATCGAGACCGAGTTCGTGAACGACATCGAGCCGTGGGAGGGCGAGAAGACCTCTCCCGTCGCCCCGACGAGCCGCCAGTCGGTCGTCGTCGAGGTCGCAGGGCGCCGCGTCGAGGTCACCATGCCGACGACGCTGTTGCCGGTCGCTGACCAGGATGTCACCCGTGGCCCCGCGCCGAAGCGCGCCAAGGGCACTGGCGTCTCCACCTCCACAGGAGACTCCGTGTCCGCGCCGATGCAGGCCACCGTCGTGAAGCTCGCTGTCGAGGACGGCCAGGAGGTCACCGAGGGTGAACTCATCGTCGTGCTCGAGGCGATGAAGATGGAACAGTCAATCTACGCGCACCGCTCCGGCATCGTCTGCAACATCGACGCGCCGCTGGGTGAGACGGTTTCGAGCGGCCACTCGCTGCTCTCGATCGTCGACGCCGTCTAACCGCGTACCGGCGAAGCGCATGCTCGCTGCTGGGAGAAACACCGTACGGCTGCTCGCAACGTACGGTCCACTCCTCGTGGCCTGCTACCTCGCCGGCATGCTGCTGCACCACCTGTTCATTCAGCTCGCTGGCTTTGTTGGCGCGTGGGCCGAAGAGCTCGGCACACTCCTCCTCCCGCTCGCGGTGCTTGCGCGACTGCTTGCGCTCGTCGCGATGCTTGTCGTGCTCCGCGACGGGCTCGCACACGTGGGTGCCATGCCAGATTCGGGGCGCAGTCCCGCACGCCGATTCACCGATGCGATGCTCGCCGGGATCCTGCCGTTTGTCGCGTTCTATGCGGCGCGCGGCTACCTCGCGGACGATGTCACGAGCTATTTCCATCGGCTCATCGAGGTGCGCGCAGACATCCTGTTCACGCAGACAATGACGGAGACACCTGGTGGCGGATCGGCACCCGAGGTGCTCGGCGTCTCGGCTGCAGCGATCGCCATTATTGTCGCCGCGTACGGCCTCCGGTGGCTGTGGGGGCGCTACCGCGAGCGGCTCCCTGCGTGGTTCGCGCTCGGGGCGGTGTATCTTGAGACGCTCTGGATCTACCTCTCGGTCACGATCGTCACGCGCGGGCTTGAGGTGTTCCGCGCATGGATCGATTCGCGGCAGGCAATGGCCTGGCTCGGCGAGTTTCGCGCCGGCCTCACCGGCTGGCTCGCCCCTGTCGGCGCTACCTGGGACACGGTCGCCCTGCTGATCAGCGAGGCAGCGAAGGTGACGGTTGCGCCGCTCGCCTGGCTGGCGATCGTCGGCGTCATCTATGGCAGGTCCGTGCAACTCGCTGAGACGCGCATCGTGGTCCCACAGGCCGCCTCACGGATCGATGAGCGCTATCAGCATCTCCCCGAGCAGGTCCGCTCACGGCTCGGCGACCTGTGGCGCGACTTCGCCTCACGGTTCACGCCGATCTGGCAGGCCGTGGTGCACATGCGCACCGCAGGGCCCGTATTCATCGGCGGCTACATTCTCGCGTTCACCGCGGTGCTGTTCCTTGAGGGCGCGCTCCGCGTTGGCGTCTTCCGGGTGCTCGGCCCGCACGACATCAACAGTTTCTGGCTGCTCGCCGACTCCCTTATCTTGCTCATCATTCCACTCGTGATCGAACCGATCCGCATGGCGCTCGTCGCGAGCAGCTACGACGAGATGATCGGAATCTCCGCGAACACCGGCAGCTCGGGGGCCGACATCACCGACAACGAGAGTTCCGTCGCGTCAGCCGGCACGACGTAGTCGAGCGTGAGCTCGTATCGGCCGAGCTCGTCCGTGCACGCAACCTTGCGCGTGGAGGGCTCTGCACCGATCAGGTCCGACTGCTCTGCCCAGCGACGCTCGCCGCCGCGATCCCAGAGTTCGGGAGCCTGGCACGTTGCGGGCGCACCGTCGTGCGGCACCACCGGCAGTACGACCCTGAGGAGCCTCGTATTGTCGGGAAGCCCGTAGTCTGCGCCGTCAAGTTCGGTGGTTTCGGCTGGACCAATGATGCCGCCGGCGTAGTTCACTGCGCCGCCCGCGACGGGAACAGGAACGGAGGGCTGGTTCTCGCGGTAGCCACTCCAGGCGCTCCAGCTCATCACGCCGGCGGTCACGGGAAGGAGCACAGCGAGCGCCGCCAGCGCCAGCCGATTCTTACGCCACCAGGTCATCAGTGTCCCCATCCTCGAGCGGCAATGTCATACTCCGAATGACGCTCCACCGTGCCCAAGTCGATGTCGAAGCGCAGCAGCGAATCGAGTCGCGTATCGGCATGCTCTGCGAACTCCAGGCTCGCCTTACCCTCGGCGCCCGCTGGGATCTCGAACGCAATGCCCCCTGAGATCGGGACGCCGACGATGAGCGGGTCAGTGGCAAGCGACGGGAAGCGCTCGCTCGCGCGATACTCACGATCGCCGTCCTTGCCATCGTGCAGCACGAGCGCGACGCGCCCGAGGTAGGTGGATGCGTTGGCTCCTACCGCTTCAGCCTCAATATCGACTACGAGCCAGTTCGCCCGCTGCTCCCAACCGCCTGAGCGAAGTGTGTCAGCAAACGCCACGTCGTTGACCGTGACCTCGAGGGTGCGCCCGGCCGCGGTCTCGCCTGGCACCGCGGCGATAACAAACGGCTGCTCGCTGTCCGCTGCCGAGGGCACGACGCGCAGCAGGAGGGAAGCGAGCGCGAGCAGCGCAAGCCCCACCACCCACGCGGCAATCGTGCGGCCGCGAGCCTTCGGGCGGCTCACTGCGCCGCCGCCGTGTCAGCGTCATCAGCTGCGTCGGGCGCTGCGTCGCCGGCGACGACCTCAAGTTCCACCGTGGCCGCCTCGCTCGGGCTCGTCCAACGGGCGTCGCTCGTGAGGCGTTGGCCCTGCTCGAGCGTCGCTTCCCGAATAACGACGCTCACCGTGTCGCCTGCGGCCACGCTCGCTGCGGGCACCACCCACGTCACCACGAGCTCGGTGGGAACGCCCGGCTGCAGCCAGGGCCCGAGGGTCGCGTCGTCGAGTCGCGCGACGGCAGCGGGTTCCGCATCATCAAAGTCCTCCCCCAGCCCCTCAATGCGGAGCGCCTGCTCGATCGCCCCGTTGGAGCTCAACAGCGGCTCAGTCCACCGGTTCTCTGCGTCGACAAGCAGGGCAAGGACACGTTCCCCCTCCGCCGCGTAGGCACCCGACTGCGGAAAGCTCTCGAACAGCACCGCACGCTCGACGGAAAGCCCGAGCTGTGCGCCAACGCGCGGCTCCCCCGCATCGAGGGTCTCAACCGCTGCTTCGGCAACCGGAGCGAGACCGCCAAAGGCCGCGGTCACTGCGAGGAAGGCGCCCGTGAGGATGCTCGCGAACCAGCCCGTTGGTATCCGCTGCACCCACGCCGAGAGGCGGGACCACCAACCGGGCCCTGCCGCGGCTGGCTGCTCAGTGGGTGCGGGATCAGACACGAATTCAGTCTAGAGCCTCAGAACTGCGGTGCGGGCCGAGTGCGATTGCGCGGAATAGCTGACACCACCTACTGGTTGTACTCCCCATGGCATCTCTTAAGCTCTCGTTCCTGGATCTCGCGACCATCGAAGAGGGCGGCAGCGTCGCCTCTGCCCTCCACCACTCCGTGCAACTTGCCCAGGCAGCCGAGGCAGCCGGCTACGACCGGATCTGGTACGCCGAGCACCACAACATGGCCACGATTGCTTCGAGTTCACCCGCGGTCCTGATCGCCCACATCGCCTCGCAAACCAAGCGGATCGGGCTCGGTTCTGGCGGCATCATGCTGCCCAACCACTCCCCACTCGTCGTCGCCGAGCAGTTCGGCATGCTCGCCGAGCTGCACCCGGGGCGGATCCACCTCGGGCTCGGTCGCGCCCCCGGTACCGACGGCCTCACCTTCCGGGCGCTGCGCCGCACTGTGCAGGCGGCAGACGCGTTCCCGAACGACGTCCTTGAACTGCAGAGCTACCTCGGCGACGAGCTCCCGATCACCGCGGTGAACGCCTATCCCGGCCGCGGCACCAACGTGCCCATCACGATCCTCGGTTCGAGCCTGTTCGGCGCAAACCTTGCCGCGCAGCTCGGTCTTCCCTACTCGTTCGCCTCACACTTCGCTCCGCAAGCCCTGCAGGCGGCGGTGCAGCACTACCGCACGAACTACCAGCCGAGCGCTGCGCACCCCGAACCGTACGTCAGCGCGGGCGTGAACGTCATCGCAGCTGAGAACGACCAGGAAGCGAAGGAGCTCTTCGCCCGAGCCGAAGTCGAGCGCATCCGCGCGTTCCTGTCGCGCGGCCGCGACGTGCCGCTCACGATTGAGCAGGCCGTGTCGATCCGCGACACCCCCGCAGCGACCGAGATTCGTTCGATGATGCGCTACACCGCGGTTGGCGGGCCCGAACGCGTGCAGGAGCAGCTCGCCGACTTCGCGAAGCTCGCGGACGCCGACGAACTCGTGACCGTCCACCCGGCACCGACGCGCGAGGAGCAGCTCGCGTCGCTCAAGCTTGGTGCTGCGGAGTAAGCGCGGTTCGAGCTGCCGACGGACGGCACGTTTCACACTTACGCGGCACGCCGCTACTCGACCGTAACGAGCCCGCGCATCTCAGGATGGATGGAGCACAGGTAATCGAACGCGCCTGGCTCGTCAAACACGTGCGTGTAGCTGCCCTCCATCATCAGTTCGCTCACGAAGCTGCCGTCTTTTGCGACGACGTCGTGCTCCGAGGAGGCGCCCTCGAACACCCAGTTCACTGCCTGCCCCTGCTGAATGGTGATGTCGCTCGGCTCGAACTTGTTGTCGATGACCCGCACGGTCACTGAGACTTTCGCGCCGTCGTCTGAGGGGACGACTGGGGGCTTCTCGGCGGAGCAGGCAGCGAGGCCGAACGCGAGCACGGCGACGCCCACCGCGGCGGCAAGCCGAGCCACGAGGTGGGTTCGTGCACGCCGAGGCGTGGCTGTGAGTGCGCCAGCCATTAGTGCACGTGCATCGCGCGGGCGGCGTCGGTGATCGCGCCGGTGAGCGACGGGTAGACGGTGAACGCCGAGGCGACCTGGTCGACCGTGAGGCGGTGCTCGACGGCGAGCGCAAGCGGGAAGATCAGCTCGCTCGCGCGGTGCGCGACGATGACGCCGCCGATGACGGTGCCAGAGGCCTTCCACGCGAACAGCTTCACGAAGCCGTCGGTGAAGCCGATCATCTTCGCGCGCGGGTTCGCGTTGAGCGGGATCGTGTGGCTGATCGCGATCGCCACGTTCGTCGCGTCAGCGAGCGTTCGCTCGTTCCATCCGACGGTCGCGATTTCGGGGTAGGTGAAGACGTTCGATGCCACGTTGCGGAGGTCGATCGGGCGAACGAAGTCGCCGAGCGCGTGCATGATGGCGGTGCGGCCCTGCATCGAGGCGACCGATGCGAGCGGGAAGAAGTCGGTGCAGTCGCCTGCGGCATAGACCGAGGGGATCGACGTGCGTGCGACCTTGTTGACCTTGATGTGTCCGCTGTCGCTGAGTTCGACGCCGGCCTCTTCGAGCCCGAGGCCCGCGGTGTTCGGCACAGAGCCGACAGCCATCAGACAGTGCGACCCCTCAACGACGCTGCCATCTGCGAGGGTCACGCGGACGCCGTTCTCGGTACGCTCGACCGCGTCGGCTCGCGACTTCGACATCACGTTCATGCCGATGCGTTTGAACTCGTGCTCGATCACCGCCGCCGCGTCAGGATCTTCACC
>JAGNOB010000078.1 GCA_017990305.1 Leucobacter sp. | reverse complement strand
CCGTAACCTGAGTGTAGATTTGCGTCGTCGTGACAGACGAGTGTCCGAGCAGCTCCTGCACAGCGCGAACGTCAGCGCCGCCGGCAAGCAGGTGGGTCGCGAACGAGTGTCGCAGAGTGTGCGGGGAGATCTCGGCTGTGAGCTCAGCGGCCTCAGCAGCGGCCCGAATCACGAGCCAGGCGCTCTGCCGCGACAGGCGGGCGCCGCGCGGTCCGAGAAAGAGCGCGGGGCTGCCCGTGCCTCGGGCAGCGAACTGGGGGCGAGCACGCACAAGATAAGCGGCGAGGGCCTCGCCGGCGTAGCGGCCGTATGGCACGATCCGCGTCTTCGATCCTTTGCCGGTGACGCGCATGAGCCCGCCATGGGCGAGCGCCCGCTCTGGGTCGCCCCAGACGTCCCTGCCGCCCTCGCTACCGTCGCCGTCAGCCGCGCCTGCGTACAGATCGTCGAGGTCGATCGCGGTGACCTCGCTCACGCGTGCACCGCTCGCGTAGAGCAGTTCGAGGAGCGCGCGGTCGCGGAGCGAGACGGGGTCGTCGCCCGAGACAGCCTCTAGGAGCGCCTGCACCTCCTCGATCGAGATCGCTTTCGGCAGCCGCTGCCCCTTCTTTGGGGTGCGCACCCCGCGCCCGGCGTTGTCGGGCAGCTCACCCTCGTCGAAAAAGAAGCGGTGGAGTCCACGGACGGTTGAAACCATGCGCGTGATTGACGAGGCTGAGTACGCTGGCGACGGCGGGTCTACACCCTCTTTCGTTGCGCTGGCGAGGCCGGAGACGTACGCAGAAATAGTCTCGGGCGTCACCCTCGCGAGGTCGTCGATGCCCTGCTCGTGGAGCCACGCGGCGTATCGCGCGAAGTCGCGCCGGTACGCGGCGAGGCTGTTGTCAGAGAGTCCGCGCTCGATGCTCAGATGCCTGAGATACTTTTCGATCGCGGATGCTGGCCGCATGGGCTACTTCGATCGTTCGCCGCGAACGGTGTCGCGCGCTGTCCAGGCGAGCTGCGGATCGCGGAGCGTTGCCCAGCCACGCGACTTGGAGGCCGCCGCGGCGAGCACTGCCGCTGCGGCAATACTGTTTGCGATCCTGCCTTCCAGCACCGCGGTGACCGCGTCGTCGAGCGGGATCCACGTTGGCACGATCTCGGCTTCCTCACCCTCACGCACGAAGTCGTGAGTGGTGGGTGCGAGCTCACGTGCGAGGAAGACGCGTACGGCTTCGCTCGATCCGCCCGGACTGAGGAACATGTCGAGCAGCAGGTCCCACTGCTCTGCAGAGAGATCGGCTTCCTCGGCAAGCTCGCGCTGCGCACCCGCGAGGCCGCTCTCCCCTTGCACGTCCATCAGGCCCGCCGGGATCTCCCAGTCGCGGTGCGCGATCGGATGGCGATACTGCTGAATGAGCAGCACGCGATCGTTGTCGTCGAGCGCGAGCACGGCTACGGCGCCTGGATGATCCATGAAGTCGCGCTCAAGCACGGTCTCACCGAAGTGGAACCGTTCGCGCCTGATATCCCAGACGTGACCGGCCACGAGCTCACTGCTCTCGAGCACGCGCACATCGGTTGCGGGCTCGTCGGCGAGCGTGAGCTCGGGCCTTGTCACGTCTGGCATGGGATTATTCTCCCGTGGCTTCCTCAACCTCAAACAGGCTTGCAGCCTCGCGCCGCTCGATCGCAGCGCCAGCGAGGCCTGCGAACAGCGGGTGAGGCTTGCCCGGACGCGAGCGCAGTTCGGGGTGCGCCTGCGTAGCGATGTAGTAGGGGTGTGCCGTGCGGGGCAGCTCGACGTACTCGACGAGGCTGCCGTCTGGGCTCAGCCCCGAGAACGACAGGCCGGCCGCCGCGATCTCATCGCGGTAGGTGTTGTTCACCTCGTAGCGGTGACGGTGACGCTCACTTGCGGTCGTGTCCCCGTACACCTCGGCTGCGAGGGATCCCTCGGCAAGCTTCGCCTCGTACAGTCCAAGACGCATCGTGCCGCCGAGATCGCCACCGTCGATGATGTCAACCTGCTCGGCCATCGTCGCGATGACAGGGACAGGGGTCTCGGGGTCGAACTCGGTTGAGGATGCGCCTTCGAGGCCGGCGACGTTGCGCGCGTACTCGATGACCATGCACTGCATACCGAGGCAGATACCGAGCGTCGGGATACCGTTTTCGCGGGCGAACCGGAGCGCGCCGAGCTTGCCCTCGATGCCGCGGATACCGAAGCCTCCTGGCACGAGGATGCCGTGCAGGTGCGACAGCTGCTCGCGGGCGCCCTCGGGCGTCTCGCACGAGTCAGATGGGATCCACTCGATGTTGACCTTGGTCGAGTGCGCGAAGCCGCCAGCACGCAGCGCCTCGGTGACCGAGAGGTAAGCGTCGGGCAGGTCGACGTACTTGCCGACAAGGCCGATCGTGACTTCGCCCTTCGGGTTGTGTACGGCGTCGATGACGGGTCGCCAGCCGGTCCAGTCGACGTCAGTCACGCGCTCGGTGAGCTGCAGGTGATCGACGATGGTCTGATCGAGTCCCTGCGAGTTCAGCAGCTGCGGCAGGTCGTAGATGCTCTTTACGTCGATCGCGTTCACGACGGCGCCCTCGTCCACGTCGCACATGAGTGCGATCTTGCGGAGGTTGTCACCGGTGACCGGACGGTCAGAGCGAAGTACGAGTGCGTCTGGCTGGATGCCGATGGAGCGCAGCTGCGCGACCGAGTGCTGCGTCGGCTTTGTCTTCTGCTCGCCCGAGGCACCCATGTACGGCACGAGTGAGACGTGCACGAAGATCACGTTCTTGCGGCCGAGCTCGTGGCGCACCTGGCGCGCCGACTCAAGGAACGGCTGCGACTCGATATCGCCGACGGTGCCGCCGATCTCGGTGATGATGACGTCAGGCTGCGGATCCTGCTCGGACTGCAGCCGCATGCGGCGCTTGATCTCGTTCGTGATGTGCGGGATCACCTGCACGGTCGCGCCGAGGTAATCGCCGCGGCGCTCCTTCTGGATGACCTCAGAATAGATCTGCCCCGTCGTCACGTTGGCGGCCTGCGAGAGGTTAATCCCGAGGAACCGCTCGTAGTGCCCGATATCGAGGTCGGTCTCTGCGCCATCGTCCGTGACGAAGACCTCGCCGTGCTCGAACGGATTCATCGTTCCCGGGTCGACGTTCAGGTAGGGGTCGAGCTTCTGCATGACGACATGCAGGCCGCGTGCGGTAAGAAGATTACCGAGACTCGCGGCTGTCAGCCCCTTGCCGAGTGAGGAAACAACCCCACCGGTCACGAAGATGTGCTTGGTTGTTTTGGTCTGATCCGCGTTTGCTCCCACGGGCTTCGATCCTATCACCTCTGGCGCTGCTTCCGCTGCGCGTCTCTAGCGGGCGTCCTGGCGCGGGATCCACACCTGTTTGATAATCATGAGCACCGCGGCGGTCACCGGGATTGCGATGAGTGCGCCGAGCAGCCCCAGGAGGGTGCCGCCTGCTAGCGCGCCGATCACCACGAGCGACCCGGGAACCGAGACGACCCTGTTCATGATGCGCGGTGTCAGCAGGTACGACTCGAGCTGCATGTAGATGAGGTAGTAGATGGCGGCGATGAGCGCTGTGATCGGCGAGTTGAAGAGCGCGATCGCGGTCACGAGCACCGTCGCGAGCACAGAGCCGATGAGCGGGATCAGCGCGAGCATAAACACGCCGACCGCGACAAGACCAGCGAACGGGACACCGACGACAGTCATCATGATGAAGCCGAGCGTCGCGTTCACGAGCGCGAGCACCACCATGCCGTTCACGTAGCCACCAACAGACTTTGTCACCTGCTCGGTGATGTCGATGACCTTCGCACGGCCCGAACGCGGCACAACTGAATAGAAGCCACGCTTGATGGTGCGGAGCGAGGAGAGGAAGTACAGCGAGAGGATGAGCACAATGAGCGTCGCGGTGAGCCCGTTCGCGATGCCGATGCCGGCCTGCCAGACCCCGCCTGCGACCGAGGCCCAGTTTGAGGGCTTGCCGATGAAATCCTGGCCCATGCTCAGCAGTGCGTTGAAGTCGACGAACTCGCCGAAGCGGTCGTTGATGTCCTTGTACCACTGCTCGCTCGTGAGGTTGCGCACGATCTCTGGTGCGCTCGAAACGAGCTGGGCGATCTGGTTGGCGATCATCGGAATGACGATCGCGAGGATGCCGCCGATGACGAGGATGAAGCCGGCGAACACGACACCGATGCCGAGGCCTCGTTTGAGGCCGTGCCGCTCGAGCCACCGCACGACGGGGTCGAGGCCGAGGGCGATGAACAGCGCAGCGACGACGTACATGAGGATGGTCGAGAGCTGCCCGACCATGTCCCCCACAACGAGCGCGACGAGCACGCCCAGCGTGATGGTGAACCCGAGGGCGAACGGCTGCTTGAGCGAGAACTCGCTCTGCCGCTTATCGCGTGCGACGTCTTCCGCGTCAAGCGCGGCGTCCTGCGCATCGCGATACATCTCGCGCACGTCGGCGTCCATGAGGGTCGTGTCAGCGTGCAACACCAATTTATGTTCTTCGGGCCGCGCGGCTGCCGCTGTGGGCTCGCTCGCCGGTGTCGCCTTGGGCTTCTTTCCGAAACCTATGGACTTGAATATCGCCATGTTGTGAGCGTAGCAGCGGCCAGGGACTCTGTGTGCGGGTTTTATCGCGCGTGGAGTCGTCGTTTCCTGGGAGTTATTTCCCGAGCTCGAGCAACTCCGCCGCGTGGTCAAGCGCGCTCTCCGAAGTGTCGAGGCCAGAGAGCAACCGCGCCATCTCCGCGAGCCGCGCGTCGCCCTCGAGGGCGACGCAGCTGGACTGGGTAAAGCCGCCGCTGGAATCCTTCACCACGCGCAGGTGGTTCGTCGCGAACGCGGCAACCTGTGCGAGGTGGGTGACGACGATGACCTGCGATGTCCTCGACAGTTGCCGCAGCCGCCGCCCAATCTCGATAGCTGCCGCGCCGCCAACGCCGGCGTCGACCTCGTCGAACACGAAGGTCGGCACCGGGTCGGCGCCCGCGAGCACTACCTCGAGAGCGAGCATGACCCGCGACAGCTCACCGCCAGAGGCGCTCTTGGCGATCGGCCGCGGCGTTGCTCCGGGATGCGGGGCAAGCAGGAACTGGATCTCGTCTGCGCCGGATCCGCTCAGGGTGTCGAGTGGCGCCACCGTCGCGACAAACCGCGCGTCAGGCAGCGCAAGTTCGCGCAGCTCGGCGCTGACGGCCTCAGCAAGCTGCTCGGAGGCTGTCTCTCGCAATGAAGTGAGTCGCGAGGCGAGATCGAGTTCTCGTTCCCGCAGTTCGGCGACCCGCGCCTCAAGGCCGCCGAGTGCCTCGTCATCGCCGTCGAGTGCGAGCAGCTGCTCCGAGGCACGCTCAGCGTGGGCGAGCACTTCCTCGCTCGTCGCCCCGTAGTAGCGGAACAGGCCGGTGAGTGCCGCCAACCGCTCGCTCGCTCGCGCCAGTTCGCCAGGGCCCTCTTCGTCGAGGTCGCTCGCATAGGCGGCGAGCTCCTTCGCAGCGTCAGCGATCTGAAAACTCACCGAACGCAGTTGCTCCGCGACACCGGCGATCCGCGGGTCAAGATCAGCGACCCTGTCGAGATCCTGCACCGCGAAATCGACAAGCCCACTCGCATCGCGCTGCATTGGGTCGTCGGACTCGCTCGCGAGGGCCTCAGCCGCGCCGACCGCCGCGGCGCGCAACCCCTCGACGTTGCCGAGCAGCTCGATACGGGCGGCAAGTTCGGTTTCCTCCCCCGCGATGGGTTCAACGGCGGAAATCTCCTCGAGCTCGGTGCGCAGCCGCACGACCTCGGCCGCGCGCGAGTCGCGGGTCTCGGTGAGCGTGACGAAGCGCTGCTCGGCTTCGGCGCGCTCTGCGTGTACCCCGCGGTACTCGCGGAGCACGGCGGCGAGCGCCTCACCACCGAACCTGTCGAGGGTGTCGCGCTGCGCAGTCTGCGACTTCAGCCGCAGCTGCTCGGATTGGCCGTGGACGGCGAAGAGCCGTTCGGAGAGTCGACCGAGTGCCCCGACCGGGGCGCTCACGCCGCCGACCGCTGCTCTGCTGCGGCCTTCGGCGGAGACGGTGCGGCTCATGATGAGTTCTCCGTCTTCGAGGTCGCCGCCCAGTTCGTCGACGATCTCGGCGACCGCGGGGTCGTTGCTGTGCACGATGCCACTCACGCGCGCCTGCGTTGCGCCGACGCGTACGCCGCCGGCGTCTGAACGCTCTCCCATGAGCAGGCCGAGGGCGCTGACGACCATCGTTTTGCCGGCTCCGGTCTCGCCGGTAATCGCAGTGAACCCCGGCCCGAGGGGCAGAGTGGAGTCTGCGATGACACCGAGGTCTTTGATGTGGAGTTCTTCGATCACGCGTCACCCTCCCTATCGAGTTCCCGGCTCATGGCGCGGGCAGCGCTGAAGCCACCGTTCCCGTTCCCGTTCCCGTTGCGGTCGCCGCGCCAGCCGCTCACTGGCAGGTCGAACTTGCGCACGAGCCGCTCAGAGAACGGCGCCTCGTTGAGGCGCGCGATCCGCACCGTCTCGGGGGATCTGCGCACCGTGACGACGGAGCCTGCGGGGAGTTCGGTGCGGCGGCGGCCGTCGCACCACATGACTCCCGGCCCGATGTTCTCCGGAAGGATCCGTACTGTGAGCTCCGAGTCCGGGCCCGCGACGAGCGGTTTGTTGAAGAGCGCGTGCGCCGCAATCGGCACCATGAGGAGCGCCTGCACAGACGGCCACACGATCGGCCCACCCGCGGAAAACGCGTACGCGGTGGAACCTGTGGGGGTTGCGAGCACCACCCCATCGCACGCGAACACTGAGACAGGGTGGTCGTCGATACCGACGGAGACCTCAAGCATGCGCCGCCGCTTCTCGACCGTTGCCTCGTTGAGCGCCCAGGTCTCGGCAAGGAGTTCACCGTTGAGCTCCGCGCGTACCTCGAGGGTGAGGCGTTCGTCGACTGTGTAGTTCCCGGCGAGCACCTGCTCGACCGTGAAGCCAAGGTCGAAGCTCTCCATCTCGGCGAGGAAGCCGACATGGCCGAGGTTCACGCCCGCGATGGGGCAGGCGGAGCCGCGGAGCATTTCTGCCGCGCGTAGGATCGTGCCGTCGCCGCCGAGCACGATTGCCGCCTCGAGCTGGCTAAGTGGAAGGTCGTCACCGAGGATCGCCGTGTATTCGAGGTTGACGTGCGGCGCGAACGCGGCGTGATCCTCAGCGCTGAGCACGGGCCGCACGTCGGCCGCAAGCAACGCTGCGACGACGGCGGCTGTCGCCTCGATCGCCTCTACACGGTACG
>JAGNOB010000077.1 GCA_017990305.1 Leucobacter sp. | reverse complement strand
CTCGACGTCGCCCCGTCAGTGATCTACCATCACAGCGGCGGCCGAGACGCACTCCTACGAGCCATTGTGGAGCGTGTGATCGCAGAGGTCACGATCCCGGATACGCGGCTGCCCTGGCAGGACTGGTTTCGGTCGTTCCTGCTGGGGCTCCGCCCTTTACTCAAGCAGTACCCGGGAACCGCGCGCTGGCTACTTATGCACGGGCCCTCATTTCCGGGCATCGCGACCGCGTTTGATTTCGGGATTAACTCGCTCTCGGCCGCGGGGTTCACGCGCCCCGCGATCGGCTACGCGATGCTTGTGAACACTGCACTGCTCACCATCACTATGCACGACGACCGGCTCGAGACCAGCGACGACGGGCCACGCGACCACGCGGCGATGCGAGAGAGCTTCGCAACGCTCGGTACCGACAGCCCGGGCGTCAACAGAATGCTCACCGAGCTCCTCGATCCACTCGCGAGCGACCCACACGAGTCGGGTGAGGCAGTGAACGCCGACTACTACGCGCTGCTCATCGACACCCTCATCGCGGGTCTCGAAGCGCAGACACGGTAGCCACTGCCAGGCGCAGGCGGGATGCCGCCTAGTTCAGCAGCTCGGAGAGTTCGAGCCAGCGCAGCTCGAGCGCGTCAACGTCCGACTCAAGCGCGGTAATCTTCGCCATCTCCGCGTTCAGCAGCTGGTAGTCGCCCTGGTCGAGCGTCGCGAGCCCGTCGCGGCCCTTCTTGATGTCGCCCTGCATGCGCGCAATCTTGCGCTCAACCGAAGCGATCTCCTTCTGGGCGTCGCGCAGCTCGCGACCCGAGAGCTTGGGCTTCGCCGGCTGCGCGGACTTGCCCGACTGCCCGCCCCCAGCTGGCTTCGCCGTCTTCCCCGAGGCAGCGTCTTCCTTCGCGCGCTCCTCAGCCTGGCGCAGCTTGAGGTACTCGTCGACGCCATTCGGCAGGTGCCGCAGCTTCTTGTCGAGGATCGCGTACTGCTGATCGGTGACGCGCTCGAGGAAGTACCTATCGTGCGAGACGACGATGAGGGTGCCTGGCCACGAGTCGAGCAGGTCCTCCATCGCAGCGAGCATGTCGGTGTCGAGGTCGTTCGTCGGCTCGTCGAGGATGAGCACGTTCGGCTGATCGAGCAGGATGAGGAGCAGCTGCAGGCGGCGCTTCTGGCCGCCCGAGAGATCCTTCACCGGTGTCGAGAGCTGCGCGCTCGTGAAGCCCATGCGCTCGAGCAGCTGCCCGGGAGTGAGCTCCTGTGCCTTCGACCCGGAACCGACCGTGAAGCTCGTGCGCAGCCGCGAGATCACGACGCGCACTGGCTCGTTGAGATGCGCCTCGAGCTCGTCGAGCCGCTGGGTGAGCTGCGCGACCTTCACGGTCTTGCCTGTCTTCACGGTGCCGGTCGTTGGCTCGACCGCGCCCGAGATGAGCCCAAGCAGGGTCGACTTGCCTGCGCCGTTCACGCCGAGAATACCGGTGCGCTCGCCCGGGGCGAGGCGCCACTCGATGTCCTTGAGTACCTCGCGCGGCTCCCCCGTTGCGGGATCCGTGTAGGTGACGCCGACGTCGAGAATATTCACGACCTCCTTGCCGAGGCGAGAGACAGCCATCGACTGCAGCGAGACCTTGTCGCGGATCTCGGGAACATCGGCGATGAGGTCATTCGCTGCGTCGATGCGGAACTTCGGCTTCGCGGTACGCGCGGGCGCACCGCGGCGGAGCCACGCGAGCTCCTTGCGGGCGAGGTTCTGCCGCTTCTGCTCAACAACGGAGGCTTGCCTGTCACGCTCGACACGCTGCAGAATATATGCGGCGTAGCCGCCCTCGAAGGGCTCGACGAGCCGATCGTGCACTTCCCAGGTCTGCGTGCTCACCTCGTCGAGGAACCACCTATCGTGGGTGACGACGAGCAGCGCGCCCTGGTTCGCCGGCCAGCGGCGCTTGAGGTGCTCTGCAAGCCAGGCGACCGCCTCGACGTCTAGGTGGTTGGTTGGCTCGTCAAGGAAGAGCACTTCCCAGTCGCCGACGAGCAGCCGCGCAAGCGCGACGCGGCGGCGCTGCCCGCCCGAGAGTGAGTCGAGCTCCGCGTCCCACGGGAGATCCGCGACGAGGCCGGCAATGACGTCACGCACGCGCGGCTCGCCGGCCCACTCGTATTCGGGAGTATCGCCGACGATCGCGTTGCCGACGGTCTCGCCGTCGTCGAAGCGATCCGCCTGATCGAGCACGCCGATCGTCGTGCCGCCGCGGTACGTCACGCGGCCCGAATCCGGCTCGCGGCGACCCGCGAGCATCATCAGCAGCGAGGACTTGCCGTCGCCATTTCGGCCGACGATGCCGATACGATCCCCCTCGTCGACGCCGAGCGTCACTGAGTCGAATACGACCTTCGTCGGAACTTCCAGGTGCAGGGCCTCGGCCCCAAGAATATGCGCCATAACCCCCTAAGCGTAGTTCAGTTCGATGTGGATCGGCCCCGCGCACGCAAGGAACACCGCTTGGCGGCGCGCAACGCGACTCACGAACAGGCAGTCGGCTCCCCAACGCCGCAAAGATCCCGGTATTCTGAAGTCCGTCGCGCGCAGCGATGCCTCGGACGCGTTCGCCGGGCTTGCAATGGAGAAAGGCGTCACCGTGCCGCTGAGAAAAGACATCGCAGCTTCCCTCGCGGTGTTCGCGGGGCCCGCGCGCGCCGTGATCGGGATCGCGGCCGTTGGCCTCGGCGTCACGCTCGTGCTCGCCCCGCTCACGACCCACCAGATCGCCGTCGTTACTGGCGTCGGCCTCGTGCTCGCGGGAGTGGCCGCATACCTCCTCCCGACCCTCGACGGGTTCACGCGCGTGTCGGCCAGGGTGCTCGGAGCCGTGCTTGTCGTGCTCGGCGCGATCATCGCACTGTGGCCCGCGGCCGGGGCCCCCTGGCTCGCGTTTCTTGTGGGCGTATCGCTCATCGGTCACGGCGTGCTGCAGACGATTCAGGTGATCCGCCATGGGGGCGACCAGCGCGCGACGAGCGTCATCATCGCGCTCGCGAGCATCGTGTTCGGCGTCGTCGCGCTCGCCTGGCCCGTGCTCACACTCACGCTGTTCAGGCTTGGCGTCGGTGCATGGTTCGTGTTCTTTGGTCTGCAGCTCGTCATGGCCGCGCTCTACCGCAACGCGCCGGAGCGGCCAAGGCGGCGCGGGCGCTTCGCCCGCTGGTCGCGCACCATCGGCGCGAGCCTCGCGCTCGTTCTCGCGGTCGCCGTCGCGCTTGGAAGCGGCTGGGCGCTTGGGGGCGTGCCGCTCCCGAACCCGGGCAAGTTCTACACACCGCCAGCAAGCGTGCCCGACGAGCCCGGCAAGCTCATCAGGTCGGAACGGATCAAGGCCGGGATCCCGAAGGGCGCCGACGGCTGGCGGATCCTCTACACGACAACCAACCTCGACGGTTCCCCGGCGGTATCGAGCGGTACGATCGTTGCTCCCAAGCGGCGCGGCGACGATCCACTCCCCCTGCTCTCGGTCGCGCACGGCACGACGGGCGTCGCCGCGAAGTGCGCCCCCTCGCTCAGCGCGACCCCGCTCGCCGACGGCGCGGGAGCCGCACTCGGGCAGCTTGTCACCGAGCACGGCTGGGCCGCCGTGACCTCCGACTACATCGGGCTCGGCACAGCCGGCGCACACCCCTACCTCATCGGGGATTCCGAGGCACGCAACGTGCTCGATGCGACGCGCGCGGCCCAGGAGTTCGCAGAGATCAGCGTCGAAGCCGAGACCGTGGTCTGGGGCCACTCGCAGGGCGGCCAGGGATCGCTGTGGACCGGGCAGGTCGCGGCGGACTACGCGCCAGAGCTGACGATCCAGGGCATCGCTGCGTTCGCGCCCGCCGCAGACCTCTTCGGCCTTGCCGAGGTCAACAAGACCGACGCGGCGGGCAAAACCGTCTCTGCCTACATCGCGTCGACGTGGGCCGAGCTCTACCCCGAGCTCGACCTCGCTTCCCAGCTCACACCCGGCTCAGCGCGCGGCGTCGAAAAGATCCAGGATCTCTGCTTCAACGGTAAGGACGCACTCTCGGCCATCCTCCACGGCACCCAGGTGCCGAACCAGATTTTCCCCGACAGGGTGCTCGACGGCGAGTTCGGCAACCTGCTGCGCGCGCAGACGCCAACCGGCCCCTTCCCCGCGCCCGTGCTCGTCGCGCAGGGCGGCGCGGATCCGCTCGTGAAGCCCGACCAGCAGCGTGCCTGGGTGCGCGACCGCTGCGAGGCCGGCGTCGAGATCGACTACCGCGAGTTCGCGGGGCTCGACCACCTCTCGCTCGTCGCGGCGGACTCCCCGCTCACCCCCGAGCTCATCGCGTGGACGCTGGACCGCGCCGCGGGCGCTCCGGCTACCCCGAACTGCGAGGCGCTGCCAGAGCACTAAGCGCTCCCGGAACGAACAGTGGCGGCGCACCCTAGGGGGTGCGCCGCCACTGTTCGTTAGAGAGGTTTAGCCTTCGCCGGGCAGGCAGCAGCTGCCGCCGCAGCACGAGCCGCCGGCTGAGTCGTCTCCGAGGAGGTTGAGAATCTCAGCGGTCTCAGCTCCCGCGAATGCGGCCGCCCCTGCGATGCTCGCGTCGGTGTTGAGCGCGATCGGCTGCGCCTCGGTGTCCTGTGTGGTGGTCTCGTTCATGGTGATTCCTCCCCTTTTCCTCAGATTCTACGCCGGGCCGCAAGCCGCGACCGGCACGTGCGTGTTCTCCCAGGGGAGGCTCAGTCTGCGCTGCCGCCCTCTGCTTCGAGCGTGAGCACCTGCTCGAACGCGCTCACGAACATCTCGGGCTGCTGCGCACCAGAGACTCCGTACTTCTCGTTGATGAGGTAGAACGGGACGCCTGTCACGCCGAGCATCCTGGCGCGCGTGATGTCGCGTTCGACGGCCTCGCCGTAGCTCTCGTCCTCGAACGCGTCCTGGACCTCTTCGGGGTCGAGCCCGACCTCTTCGACGACGTTGGCGATCTGCTCGGGGTCACCGACGTTGACGCCCTCCTCGAAGTAGGCCTTGAAGAGCCGGGCGAGCACCTCATCGTAGATGCCCTGCGACTTCGCAAGGTGCAGTACGCGATGCGCCGCGGCCGTGTTCGAGTGTGCGACCTTCTCGAAATCGAAGGTGATCCCCTCGGCGGCTGCCATGCCGGTCATCTGCCCGAGCATGTCCTCGACCTGCTCGCGCGGCATACCCTTGTGCTTCACGAGGAAGTCAATCTCGCTTCCCTCAAAGTTGAGCGGAGTGTCGGGGGCAAGCTCGTAGCTGTGGCCTTCGATCTCGAACTCAACCTCGGGGTTTTCTGCTTTGAACTGCTCGACGGCGACGCGGAACCGGTTGGCACCGATGTAGCACCATGGGCAGGCGATGTCAGACCAAATATCAATGCGGATCGTATTGTTCACTTGAGGTCCAACCAAACGCGCACCGGAACTATTCCGGCCACGCGCTAAATCGTCCTCCGTGGGCATCGTGGACACGGTGCAGGCATCTTGTGCCCTGTTCCGTGCCCTAGCTTTCACGGGGAGTGCGTTTCCCGTACCGTTTTGGTGTCCCCGGGGCTTCCGAGTGACATCCCAACCACTGCATGCGAAGGACTCAGCCAATGGCACGCGTACTTTCAACCGAAGAAGCCAAGACGGCCATTCGCCAGATCCAGTCGATCATCGGCGGAGGCTTTACCGACCAGATCACGCAGCTCGACGCGCAGGGACGGATTCTGTCCGACCCGAATACGTGGGATGGCCCACTCGCTGCCACGTTCCGTGGTTCGACCTGGCCCGAGACGAAGTCAGCCCTCGACAAGGCGAAGCAAGAGCTCGAGCAGCTCCGCACGCAGCTCGATAAGATCTCGCAGGACATTTTCACAGCGGGCGGCGGAGCCTAACTCCTAGACCAGTGGTGTCCGGTCCCCCCAACTCGCCGGGCACCACTTCCGCTGTAGCGTGTATACACCGCAGCACTCTTAGGCAATTCAAGAAAGCAGTTACGCATGGCCAACATCGGCGGAAACGACCCCACCGGCTATTCGTATCCAGCCGCGCAGAGTCTTCGCGAAGCGGCAGACCTACTCGCTTCACTGTTGGATTCCCATGCCGCGTCGCGCGGCACCTACGCGACCAACGCGATGACCGACTTCCAGGGATTCTTCGCGGAAGCGTTTCATCGGAACACCGATATCTCCCTTCGAGGCTCGTCAAGTCTCGTGAGCGCGTTGCGCGAGCTCACGTCTTTTGTGTCAAAGCTCTCTGAGGCCGCGAGTGAAGAGGACGATCGCCGGCGCCGCGCACGAGAATGGGAAGCTCGTCAACGCGAACGCGAGGAAAACTTTTTCACGGGGCTGGGCTACGAGATCGGCACGGCGCTCTCCATCATCGACGCTGATGATGTGCCCCCCGCTTCTCCGCAGCCTGAACCGCGGCTGACCACTGATCACGTTGCCATCGCTGGCAGAACCGTTCCCACCCCTGGGGGCACAGCAACGGTATCTTCTGCCAACCCAAGCCATCTCAGGTCTTTCCAAACGGGCAGCGGCTCACTCGATGCCGAAGTCGCACCGATGCTCACATCGCTGAGGCGAGCAGTCGATACTTACGCAAGCCAATGCAACACCAAATGGGGCGTACTAGATGCGTCTCAACTAGTCTCAGCCCTCACGACGTGGCTTGACGGGAACATCGCTGATACCTCGTGGGCGGGCACCGTCGCAGCACAGTTCGAAGCCGCGGGCGCGGGCGCAGGCATCGCAACCCTCGCGGATGCTTCACTCGCTTCGGCGCTAGCCTCTGCGGGCATTGACGTGTTTCGTTCCGGCTTCGAGATTCTTCCCTTCTCGGCGATCGGCACACCGCCGACAAACGGGTTCGCTGATGATCCCGTGAACACCGCTACCGGAAACTTCCTCGAGCCAGAGACCGATCTGCTCTTTACCGGGCCGGCGAGAACCCTCGCGTTCTCCCGCATGTATAACTCACTAGACCGGCGCATCGGCGTCTTCGGTGTGGGGTGGGCGTCGACGTTGGAAGTCAGACTTGAGCTGCTCGCCGAGGGGGCGGCCTTCACCACGGAAGAAGGCCGACAGATCCATTTCGCCCGCGCCGGACAGGGGTGGGATCGCGGTGCTGGCGAAAACTTTTGGCTCGCCCACGAGTCGCGTCCACCGAAGGGTATCCACGACCGCTCGCTGGAGGGCGTGCTCGTCGTCCGAGACAACTGTGGCGGGTGGTGTGCGTTTACCCCGAGCGGAGCTTGGTTAGGCAGCGGCAGTGGCCCAGGCAGCGTCGTCACGGTTGATCGGAACAGTGC
>JAGNOB010000076.1 GCA_017990305.1 Leucobacter sp. | reverse complement strand
GCGAGCGGGTCGAGGGGGCCCGGTTTGAAGCCTGCGTAAGGTCATTCCACGTAGCGCGTCGCGTCGAAGACGTTGCAGCGGATCTCGGCGATCGGATAGATCAGGCAGAGGCAAGGTTCAGTGAGCGGGTGGACCAGGCGGAGGCGCGTTTTGGCGAGAGGGTTGATCAAGCTGAGATGCGGTTCGGCGAGCGGGTCGACGCGGCTGAGGCGCGCTTCGGCGTGAGCGTCGACACTACGGAACGCCGGCTGAGCACGCAGATAGCGGTGGCGGAACGCAGGGCGGAAGCCTCGGAGGTGCGGCTGGGGCAGCGCATCGATCGCGTCGACGGTCGACTCTATGACTGGGTCAGAGGGATCAGTCTGCACTACGGCGGAACAAACGCCGCTTCGAGTGACACCTGAGCGCTCCGGCGTGGCAGAGCATGGCCCCGCGCCGCCGGAGCGCTGCGCCCCCGCCTAGTCTGCGGCCCTGGGTGCGGTCGCCGTTGCTGAGCGGAGCAGTGGCTTCGTGACGGTGAGTGCGAGCACGACGAGCATGATTCCGGCAACAACCGAGCCAATCACCACCGCAATTGAGAGCGGCGCCATGATGATCGCGAGGCCGAGGAGCGGGAGCACCAGGATGCCGGCCAAGATCGCTGACCCCAGCGAAGCGAGGAGGAGCGGCAGCATCGTCGCCTTCCTCCGTGCTGCGTCTTGCACCTCAAACGGGGTGCCCATGACCGCAAGCGACTGGGAGACATCGCGCCTGTCGAGAATCTGCGCGGCCTGGCCGACACCGACCGAGCACGCAACCATCACGAACGAGGCGATCACCGTGATGATGATCCCTGTTCGGATATCGGCGACGGGAAACGCATCCGCGCCGGCAGCGGACTCGTCGACAGTGTCGAGCAGTGCGACGCCCGAGCCCGCGAACACCGCGACAAAGCTCGCCATCGCGACACCGGAGACCTGCCGCCACGCTGCCCTCGGCGACTCGAGGACCTGGCGGGCGGCCAGCAAGTCTGCTGGGCGCTGCGCCCGCTTGACCCGAGAACGACCGAACATCCCGAGCACCCAGGAGCCGATGAGGTCGAGGGCAAGCAACGCGATGCCGAACGCGAACCCGAGTGCGCCGATGATGGCGATGATTCCACCGAGCTGCCCAAACCCGTTGATCGCATTCACGACGACAACGGCGATCAGCACGCCAGCGACGGCGATGAGCGCCTGCACCCACGCGAGCTTTGGGGCCTGCTGCTTCAGCGCGACACCGAGGGGCGAGATCACCACACGGCGCAGGCTGAAGACGGCGCTCAGTGCCGCGACAGCGGTGACGCCGAGGACCACGAGCAAGGCATGCAGCGGGGGCAGCGCCACGCCGGCGATTCCCAGCGCCTCACCGCGGAAATGGATCAACCCGACGAGAGGGGCGGCTGCGTAGGAAACGATGACGCCAACGATCGCGCCAACGAGGGCGACGCTCGCCGCTTCGATCACGGCGAGCATCGCGGTGGATCGGCCGGTCATGCCGAGTAGCCTCAGCACGGCGAGCCGATCGTCGCGTCGCCGCGCCGACAGCCTGGCAGCAGCGCTGCCGAGCGAGACGAGTGGGACGACGAGGAGCACAAGCGCGAGCGCTGCGCAGAACCAGTAGAGCGGAGCGAGGTCGTCGTCATAGCCCCAGAAGGTCTGAGCGCCGCCGAGCACGATAGCGAGCAGCGCGGTGACGCTCGCAAACGCGATGAGAGGGAGCACGATCCCCGAGGCGCCTTGGCGGCTCGGGCGGGAGAGCAGGGGGAGTACTTGAGCGATCATCGCTGCGCCCCCTGTCCGGCCGCCGTGTCGGCAATGATCCGCCCGTCGGCGAGCGTGACGACCCGCTGGCAGCGCGCGGCGACGTTCGGGTCGTGCGTGACGACCACGAGGGTGCGGCCGTTACCTGATGTCGTGTGGAGGAGCGCGTTCATGACGTCCTGCGACGTCTTCGAGTCGAGTGCGCCGGTTGGCTCGTCGGCGAAGATCACGCGGGCGCCCGTGACCTGCGCGCGGGCGATCGCGACCCGCTGCGCCTGGCCGCCCGAGAGCTGGCCGATGCGCCGGTCTTCGAGGCCCGCGAGCCCGAGCGCACCGAGCCACTGCGCCGCAGGCCCAAGCGCATCGCGCTTGGACATACCGTTGAGCATCAAGGCGAGCGCAATATTCTCGGCGGCGGTGAGTTCGGGAATGAGGAGGCCCTGCTGGAACACGAAGCCGAACTGCTCGCGGCGCAGCCGGCTGCGCTCGCCATCGGAGAGCTTGCTGATGGGCTGGCCTGCAAAGTTCACGGTTCCCGAGTCGGGCGTGAGGATGCCTGCGAGCATGTGGAGGAGGGTGGTCTTACCCGAGCCTGACGCTCCCATGATCGCCGTCGACGTGCCCTCGGCGAGCGAGATGGAGACGTCGGCGAGCGCCCATGTGCTGCCGTACTGCTTGGTAAGTCGGTCTGCGTTGAGGATCACATTCGTCATATCACCCACTTTTGCTGAGTTCGGCGCGGGCCGCGTCGGCCTCGGGTGCCAACGGCCTAGTACCCCGGTACCCGCGTGTGTTCGTAAACGCGGTAAACTGCGAGGCGTGTCTGAAACCAACGAACGCACCGAGCTCATGGCCAACCAGCGCATCGACGACAGCTTCCCCACCCTGTGGGATGAACTGGAGTGGCGCGGGCTGATCCACGTATCGACGGACGCTACGGCGCTGTCTGAACTGCTTGAGGGCGAACCGTTCACGTACTATTGCGGCTTCGACCCGACCGCGGCGAGCCTGCACCTCGGCCACCTCGTACAGCTGCTGCTGATGCGCAGGCTGCAGCTCAAGGGACACATGCCCCTCGGACTCGTCGGTGGATCGACGGGACTCATTGGCGATCCGCGCCCCACGTCTGAGCGCACGCTGAACTCCCGCGAGACCGTCGCGCAGTGGGTGGACTCGCTCGGCGAGCAGGTCTCGAAGTACCTGAGCTTCGAGGGCGACAACGCCGCTCGCCTCGTGAACAACCTTGACTGGACCGCTCCGCTCAGCGCGATCGACTTCCTCCGCGACATCGGCAAGTACTTCCGCGTCGGCACGATGATCAAGAAGGACATCGTCGCGAAACGCCTCGACTCCGACGAGGGCATCAGCTACACCGAGTTCAGCTACCAGATCCTGCAGAGCCTCGACTACCTCGAGCTCTACCGGCAGTACGACTGCAAGCTGCAGTCGGGCGGCTCGGACCAGTGGGGCAACCTCACGAGCGGCACCGATCTCATCCGCAAGGCAGAGGGCGCGAGCGTGCACGCGATCGGCACTCCGCTCATCACGAACGCCGACGGCACGAAGTTCGGCAAGAGTGAGGGCAACGCGATCTGGTTGAACCCGGAGATGTGCTCGCCGTACGCGTTCTACCAGTTCTGGCTGAACCAGGCCGATGCCGACGTGATCGACCGCTTGAAGGTGTTTACGTTCCTCACGCGCGCCGAGATTGCGGAGTACGAGACGCAGGTCTCGGAGGAGCCGTTCAAGCGTGCAGCGCAGAAGCGCCTCGCGCTTGAGGTCACCTCTCTCGTGCACGGTACGCAGGCGACGCAGGGTGCGATCGACGCATCAGCGGCGCTCTTCGGTCAGGGTGAGCTCACGGCACTCGATGAGCTGTCGCTTGCCGGTGCTGTCTCGGAGCTGCCGCAGGCCGAGGGTGCCGCTGGTATGAGCATCGCTCAGCTCCTCACAGATACTGGCCTCGTGAAGGGGCTCGGCGAGGGGCGTCGTGCGATCGCGCAGGGCGGCGTGTACGTGAACAACGTCAAGGTCGAGGCGGAGGACGCTGAGCTTTCTGCGACTGATCTGCTGCATGGCAAGTTTGCCGTGTTGCGCCGTGGCAAGAAGACGCTGGCGGCTGTGCGAGCGTAGTCGCCTTGGCGAAGGCCGGGGGTGGGCGCCGTTTCGGCGGCCCACCACCGGCCTTTTGCTGTGCGGGCCGATCGCTCTCCCGCAAGGCAATGTGTATATATCTCTGTCCGGTGCACGCCAATGAAATTAGATGAATCCTCTATGCGGTACATGGCGTAGGTTCTCGCGCTGCTAACGTCTCTCGCTATGGAAACCCCTAAACAGCGCCGTTGGGTGAAGCGAACAATCATTGGCGGAGTGCTTGTGCTCGCCCTCGCGGGAACCGCGTTCTTCGCGCTCGCTCCAGGCATCGCCGAGAAGAGCATGAATGAGGTCACGGGTGACCCCATTCCCGAGGTGTCGCCCGAGGCGCGTGCTCTGCACGCCGAGCTCGCTGTGGCGGATCTCCACTCGGACACCCTCATGTGGGACCGCTCGCTCAACACCCGCGCGGATCGCGGCCATGTCGACGTGCCCAGGTTGCAGGACGGGAATGTCGCGCTGCAGGTGTTCTCCTCCGTATCAAAGTCGCCGAAGGGTCAGAACTACGACTCGAACACGGGCGACACCGACAACATTACGTTGCTGTCGGTCGCGCAGTTGCAGCCTCCGAAGACATGGTTCTCCTTGCTTGAACGATCGAAGTATCACGCAGACAAGCTGCAGCGTGACGCGGCGGCTTCCGATGGTGCACTGCGGGTTGTCACTAACCAGCAGGAGTTGCAGCAGCTTCTCGATGACCGCGCCGCGGGCGACCCGGTCATCGGAGCCCTCTTCTCAGTCGAGGGGCTACAGAACCTCGAGGGCGACCCGAAGAACCTCGATGTGCTCTTCGACAAGGGCATGCGCATGGCGGGGCTCACGCACTTCTTTGACAACGAGCTTGCGGATTCTATGCACGGCGTCGGTAAGGGTGGCCTCACTGACATGGGTCGTGCGGCTGTTGCGCGGATGCAGGAGATGGGCATCGTCGTTGACATTGCGCACGCGAGTCACCCGGCAATTGCCGAGGTGCTCGAGCTGTCGACGAAGCCGGTCGTCGCGAGCCACGGCGGCGTGCAGGCAACCTGCGATGTGAACCGAAATCTCACTGACGATGAAATTGTGGGCATCGCGAAGACGGGCGGCGTTATCGGTGTTGGGTATTGGGACGCGGCTGTATGTGAGCTCACCCCTGAAGCCGTCGTCGACGCGATCGATCACGTCGTGAAGGTTGGCGGTATTGAAACTGCGGCACTCGGAAGCGACTACGACGGGTCGACTGAGGTCGCATGGGACACGAGCGAGCTCGCGATCATCACTCAAGAACTCATGAACCGCGGGTATGGCGGCGAGGACATTCGCGCAATCATGGGTGGCAACACGCTGCGGGTGCTCGCTGAGACGCTCCCGGCTGGCTAGCGGCCGAACTCCGAGGAGTAAGCGTTGAGCGCGAGCTGTCCGCCGAGGTGGGCGTAGAGCACGTTCGACTCGGCCGGGATGCGGCCGTCGCGCACGAGATCCATGAGACCCGCCATCGACTTTCCCTCGTAGACCGGATCAACGATGACGCCCTCGAGTGAGCCGAGCGACGTGATGGCGTTGATTGTTGACGCGTCTGGAATGCCGTAGGCGGGGCCCTCCCATCCGGGAAGAATCGTGATCTCGTCGTCGCGGAGCGCCCGGCCGAGCCCAATGAGCTCGGCGGTGTGGTTGGCGATACGCGTGACCTGCTCAATGGTTTTGTCGAGGGTCGCTGAGGCGTCGATCCCGATGACCCTGCGGGGCCTGCCGCCCGCGTCTTCTAAAGCGGCGAATCCGGCGACCATTCCGGCCTGGGTTGACCCGGTGACCGCGCACACGATGATGGTGTCGAAAAAGACGCCGAGTTGTTCCTCCTGCTCTGCGACCTCCTGCGCCCAGTGGGCGTATCCGAGGCCACCGAGCGGGTGCACGGAGCCGCCGGCCGGGATCGCGTACGGCTTTCCACCGCTGGCTTCCACATCTGCGATGGCTTCTTCCCAGCTGTCGCGAATGCCGATATCGAAGCCGCGCGGGTCGAGCCTGACGTCGGCGCCCATGATCCGCGAGAGTTCGATGTTGCCGACTTTGTCGTTGACGGGGTCGTCCCAGTCGACCCAGCGCTCCTGCACCAGTCGGGCTTTCAGGCCGAGGTGGGCGGCTGTTGCCGCGACCTGCCTGGTGTGGTTGGACTGGACGCCGCCGATCGAGACGATGGTGTCGGCGCCGGAGGCGAGGATGTCGGGGACGATGTATTCGAGCTTGCGCGTTTTGTTTCCGCCGAATGCGAGCCCTGAGATGCAGTCGTCGCGTTTTGCCCAGATCTGAGCGCCTCCGAGGTTGTCAGTGAGGCGCTGCAGTTTGTGGATGGGGCTTGGGCCGAAGGTGAGCGGGTAGCGCTTGTGGCCGGCAATTCCAGGTTCGAGTGCGTGCGATGCGTTCACGATGTCTCCTTTGACTGCGTGTCGGCGGGTGTCGTCTGGATGTGAGTTCACCCGATGTAATATGCAATATATTGCGTGATGGGGTGCGCGTCAAGCCATATCCTCGAATCACGACGACGAGAGTTGAGACTGATGCCGGTTCCTTCACAGCGTGAGCTGCACGCGAGAACGCTCTTGCGCGATGACGTGTACGTGAGCCTCCGCGACGCAATCGTGCGCGGCGAGCTGCTTCCCGGCGAACAGCTGCGTGACGCCGAGCTCAGCGCCTGGCTCGGCGTCTCCCGCACGCCCATTCGGGAAGCGCTCTTGAGGTTGGGGCGCGCGGGGCTCGTCATCTCGACTCCCGGGCGGCTGACTGCGGTTGCCCCGGAGGATCCCCAGCGTGTGTTCTGGGCGCAGCAGATCGTCAGCGAACTCCACGCGCTCGCAACGCGGATCGCGGTGGGCAAGATGGAGGACGCGGACTATGCCGAGATGCTCTCGGCGAATGCGCGTCTGGGGCGGGCGATTGCCGAGGGCGACGCGGGAGAAGCGATTCGTGCCGACGATGCGTTCCACGGGGTGCCTGTGCGTGTGGCTGGGAACCCGCTCATTGATGAGCAGCTTGAGGGCGTAGCGCCGATGCTGCACCGTGCAGAGTACTTGCACTTCGGGGCGACGCCGGGGCGGCTTTCGCCCGAGCGGCACGCGCGGATCGTCGACGCGATGCGCGATGGCGACGCAGAGGGGGCCGCGGCCCTTGCTCGCCAGAACTGGGAGAGCCTCGGCGAGTAGCGAGCCGAGATTAGCGCGAACCGCTCCAGGCTGCGGGCACGAGGATCCACGCAATTTCGGCGCCTGTTGGGCCGGCCCGCCATGTGTGTGGGGTGCGGCCTGGGAATGTGAGCGTGTCTCCTGGGGTGAGCGAAACGGTGCGGTCGGAGAATTGCACGTCGACCGCCCCCGAGACCACGTGGAGCGATTCGACGTCGCAGCTGACGGTATAGAGCTCGTCTCCGCCTGAGCCGTTGGGCTCGACGCTCG
>JAGNOB010000075.1 GCA_017990305.1 Leucobacter sp. | reverse complement strand
GCGTGAAATCGGCGAGTTCGGGGAGGCTGAGGTCGTCGATCCGCGTGAGCCTCACGCGCTGCGCTCCTGCGCTGCGGCGTTGGGGGCATGTGTCTCGGGGCGAACAAACTGTGCGATGCGGGCGACCGCGTCTGCGACGGCTTCGTAGTGCACAAGATGTCCCGTGCCAGGCAAGATAACGAGCTCGGCGTCGCTCAGCAGGCGCTGCAGGTCAAGCTGCTTCGCGAGCGGAGTGATGTCGTCGCGCTCCCCCGCGATGAGCAAGGTTGGCATGTCGTACGCTGCTGCGTGCTCTGCGACAGTGTGCGACACCGACGCTTTGAACGCGTCAAGCAGCGATTTCGAATCGGCGAACTCAGAGAAGTACTGATGATGCTGATTATGGATCCACGCGCGCAACTCGCGGTCGCGTGTCTTTGCCATGACCTCGCTCATTCCTCGAACAATCAGCTTGCTGCCGAGCAGCGACTTCGCGGCTCGTTCGGGAAGGGCATCTGCCGCGCGGTAGTACAGGATCGCGAGCTGGGTAAGGAATGCTTGCGGCCCCTCGAGCGCAGGCGCTGAGATGGGATTGATGAGGATCGTGCGCGTCGATCGCGCGCCCTGGCTGAGCGCGGAGCTCACCACGAGCGACCCGAAGGAGTGTCCAAGTATCATTCCGCCGTTGGGCGCGACAGCCTCGGTGAAGGCCGTGAGCCACTCGCCGAACGTTGAGAGTTCGTGGGCGCGCCCGGGAATCGCTGGGGTCTTGCCGAAGCCAGGAAGGTCGGGGACGTGAATTGCAAGTGTGGGGTCAGCCTGGGCCAGAGCCTGCGCGATCCCCTGCAACCCGTGATGATCGCCCCGGAAGCCGTGCACAAGCACGATTGGAGTTCCTGCGGGGTCACCGTACACCCAGTCGCGGGTGTCGATACCGAGCGTGGGTATGAGTGTTGGGGGGTGTTCTGGCACAGAGACGATGCTACCGGCACCACCCTGGCACTCATCTGCACACGCGCGGGGCGCGGCGATGTCCGTGGCTATCGCTACTATCGAAGAAGGCGAAAGGATCATCGTGAATGACGTACTCCCCCTCTGGGCTGCACAGCTGGCCGTCTTCGACACCGAAACCACGGGAGTCGAGACCGACACCTCACGGATCGTAAGCGCGACGCTCGCGATATTGAGCGAACACGGCGAGGTGACGGAGCGCTACGACTGGCTCCTCAACCCTGGCGTCGAGATCCCCGACGCGGCCGTCCGCGTCCACGGGATTACGACAGAGGTCGCGCGCTCCAGCGGCATCGACGCCGCCGTTGGCGTTAAGCAGATTAGCGAGCGCATCGCCCAGATGATTGACAGGGGGCTCCCCCTTGTTGTCTACAACGCGCCGTACGACCTGTCGCTATTGCGGTCCGAGCAGCGCCGGTATGGCGTCGCCGAGGCGGATGTCGCACCTGTCCTCGATCCGCTCATCATCGATAAGCAGCTCGACCGGTTCCGCAAGGGCAAGCGCACCTTGGTCGCCGTCGCCGAGCACTACGGCGTCGAACTGGGCAATGCCCACGATGCGGGTGAGGATGCGATTGCCTCCGGCAAGGTTATGCAGCAACTGGCGCGCAAGTACGCCGGGACGCTGCCAGATGAGCTCGAGCAGATCCACGCAGCGCAGGTGGGGTGGGCTCGGGCTCAGGCCGAAAACTTTCAGGAGTACATGCGGCGCGTACGCGACCCGAACTTCGTCGCCGACGGCGACTGGCCGGTGCGACCCTAGCGTCAGGGCGCAGTAGTTCGGCAACCTAGGGCAAACGAAAGGGCGGGCGATCCAAATGGATCACCCGCCCTTTCGCGTCAGCCGTGCGGCTGCGAAGCTGCTTAGGCGCCGAAGGCCTTGAAGCGCTGGTTGAACTTCTCGACGCGACCTGCGGAGTCGAGGATGCGCTGCTTGCCCGTGTAGAACGGGTGCGAAGCGCTCGAGATCTCGACGTCGAGAACCGGGTAGGTTGCTCCGTCGAGCTCGATGGTCTTGTCGCTCGTGAGGGTCGAACGCGTGAGGAAGGTCTCCCCCGACGCAAGGTCGCGGAACACGATGGCGTTGTACTCGGGGTGAATCTCGGTCTTCATGACTGTCCTTCGATATTGTTGCGTCTCGCTGATTCGGCGGAAATGCCGAGCGCAGAAGTCTTGCGGCGTCACCGCACCAAGGATCAATATTAACAGATCCAAAGAGTCCTCGTGCCCGTTTGCTGCGTGTTTCGCGCAGCGTGTCGGGAAACCGGGCTATTCGGCGGTGGTTGCGCGGGATGTTGCGGCGTAGCGGCCGTTGGTGAGGGTCAGCTCAAACGGCATGCCGAATGTGGCTTCGAGGTTCTCGGCCGTGAGCGTCTCAGCGATGGGTCCGGCGGCCTGCACCTTCCCGTCGTTCACGAGCAACACGTGCGTGAACCCGGGCGGGATCTCCTCGACGTGGTGGGTCACCATCACCATTGCGGGCGAGTATGGCGACTGGGCGAAGCCGGAGAGCATCTGCAGGAGGCGCTCGCGCGCCCCGAGATCCAAGCTCGCGCTCGGCTCATCAAGCAGTAGGAGCTCAGGATCGGTCATGACCGCGCGAGCAATGAGGGTGCGCTTGCGCTCCCCATCGCTCAGCGTGCCAAAAGCCTGATCTGCAAGGCCGAGCAGATCCCATTCGGCTAGCACGCGATCAGCCTGGCGCACGTCGATCGCGTCGTACTGCTCGTTCCAGCGGCCCTCAACTGAGTATGCGGCGGTGAGGACGACGTCCCGGACAAGTTCGCTCGGCGGGATACGGCGGGCGGTAGCGCTTGAGACGAACCCGAGACGCGAGCGCAGCTCGAAGATGTCGATCTTGCCGAGGCGGTTGCCAAGCACATCGACGGTTCCCGTTGTCGGGAAGTCGTTGGCCGTGATGAGCTTGAGGATCGTCGTCTTCCCCGCGCCGTTCGGGCCAAGGATGACCCACCGTTCACTGTCATCTACTTGCCACGTCACGTTGTCGAGAATCGGGCGGCGATTGCGAATGTAGCTCGCGTCAGTGAGGCTCAGCACGGTCGTCATACCGTCAAGCCTATCTCTAGACTGGGGCTATGAGCGTTACCCCACTCGTCGTTCTCGACTGCGATTCCACGACCATCCAAGACGAGGTCATTGAGCTCCTCGCTGACGCCGCGGGAACCCGCGAGCTAGTCGCCGAGGTGACCGAGCGCGCGATGCGTGGCGAACTCGATTTCGCTGAGAGCCTGACCGAGCGAGTTGCGACACTCCGTGACACTCCCGACACTGTGTTCGCTCAGGCGTACGCGCGCGTACGCCTCTCCCCCGGTATCCGCGAGCTCGTTGCTGCGGTCCACGCCCGAGGGGGGAAGGTTGGTGTTGTTTCTGGCGGCTTTCACGAGGTTCTTGACCCGATTGCGAAGGATCTCGGGCTCGACTTTTGGCGCGCGAACCGCCTGGAGGTTTCCGATGGGAAGCTCACCGGTCGCACTGTCGGGCCGGTGATCGACGCTGAGGCGAAGGCTGTGGCACTCGCCGAGTGGGCCGCGGAAAGCGAGATCCCGATGAGCGCGACGATCGCGATCGGGGATGGCGCGAACGATCTACGCATGATGGATGTCGCCGCGATCGGTGTTGGCTTTAACGCCAAGCCCATCGTTCAGGAACGGGCGGACGTGTCGATTGCGGACGACCTCGGTCTCGCGATTCCGCTGCTGGACACGCTCAGCTAGACCACACAGCCAAACGCAGCAGTGGGCCGCCGCTCCGAAGGGAGCGGCAGCCCACTGCTGCGTGCTGAGAACGTCGGTGCTCAGTGCCCCATGCCGAGGCCGCCGTCGACCGGGATGACCGCGCCGGAGATATACGCGGCATCGTCTCCTGCGAGGAACGACGCGGCACCGGCGATCTCGGCGACCTGGCCGAAGCGCGCGGCCGGAATGGAAGCGAGGTACTGCTGCTGCTGCGCCTCAGGGAGCACAGCGGTCATGTCGGTGTCGATGAAGCCGGGCGCGATGACATTCGCCGTAATGCCCCGACCTCCGAGCTCGCGCGTCAGCGAGCGAGCGAAGCCAACGAGGGCTGCCTTTGAGGACGAGTAGTTCACCTGGCCGGCCGAGCCGTAGAGCCCAACGACTGAGGAGATGAAGATCACGCGGCCAAAGCGCTGCTTGAGCAGTCCCTTTGACGCGCGCTTGACAACGCGGAAGGCGCCGGTGAGGTTCGTGTCGATGACATCGGTGAAGTCTTCCTCGGACATGCGCAGCAGCAGCGTGTCGCGGGTGATGCCTGCGTTCGCGACGAGCACTTCGACCGATCCCAGCTGCGCCTCAACTTCGCTGAAGGCGCGATCGATGGACTCGGCATCGGTCATTTCGGCGCGGACGGTGAGTGAGCCTGCCGGGCCCTCTCCAGAACGGGAGGTGACGGCAACACGGTGGCCGTCGGCGATCATGCGTTCTGCAATGGCGTAGCCAATGCCGCGGTTGCCGCCGGTGATAAGGACGGTGCGCGGGGTGATGGTTGCGTTCATGCCCTTCAGCCTAGCGAATGCAAGTATTCCGCTGCTGCTCCGGTGCACCGCGATCCTCAGGCGTTGTCACAGTCGAAGCCGTAAACTAAGAACGTTGAAGAGGGAGCCGATGCCAAGAAAGAGCGGCGAAACGCCGAGCTACAGGGTCACCTCGGCGGGCGTGAACCCGACCGAGGATAGAGCTCACCGTATGCGCATGTATTTCATTGCGATGACGCTGCGGCTCGCCTGCGTGCTTTCACTGTTCTGGGTGAGCGGGTGGTGGATCATCTTTCCGGTCGTTGGGGCCATCGCACTTCCCTGGTTCGCGGTCATGGTTGGCAACGCCGTCGCGTACGGTGGCGAGCAAGACGTGTCGGCCCCTGACCCGCTTGAGCTGGATGCTGGCGAGCCTGTTGCCGAACCCGAGGAAGGCGGTGTAGCCGAGACCCTCCTCGTCGTAGACGTTGACCCTGTGCGCCGCTCAGATCAGCAGGCTACGGCCAACGCTGATCCGGTGCAGTGGGTCGAGTCAAGCGAGGAGAAATCATGACGTTCACGGGCATCAACCTGGGTGCGCCAATCGAACACCGGCACACCTGCTCACGTGCGGGATGCAGAGACGCTGCCATCTGGGCGCTCCTTTGGCGGAACCCCAAGATCCATACAGCTGACCGAAGGAAAACGTGGCTTGCCTGCGGAGAACACCGCGACGTACTAGCCTCGTTTCTTAGCGACCGGAGTTTTCCGCTCGAGATTGTGACAGTAGGAGAGCTCGATGAGTGAAACGCGTGTGGGCTGGTCCTTCCTGTATTCGCGGCGGTGGCTCGGCTATTTCGCGCTGTTTGTCGTGTTCGCCATCGCGTGCGTCTATCTCGGCAACTGGCAATTTGATCGCCGCGCGCAGGCACGCGCGGAGATCTCCCGCATTGACCGGAACTACGACGCGGCTCCCGTTCCGCTCGCTGAAGCGCTGCCAAACACAACGGATTTCGATGTGGATCAGCACAAGTGGCTTACCGTGACGCTCGAGGGAAGCTATGAGGACGACGCTGTGCTTTCCCGCAACCGACCCGGGCCTGAGGGCGTGGGTGCAGACATTATTGTCCCGTTCCGCACCACCGACGGTCGAGTGTTCTTCGTTGACCGCGGCTGGGTCCTCGCGAGCGGTACCGACATGGAAGATGTACTCAAGACAGTTCCCCGCCCCGCGACCGGCACCGTCGACGTCGTCGTGCGGCTGAGAGCGAGCGAGCCCGAGGTTGATGGCCGGAGCTCAGCCGGCCGCACGGTTGCGAGCATCAACGTCCCGGAGATCGCAGAGGTCACCGGAATGACGGGTGAAATCTACTCGAACACGTACGGCATGCTCGTCTCGGAGACCCCCACAGCCGAGCACGGAGTGCTTCCCCCGAAGCCCGAGCGCGACGAAGGACCCCACCTGTCATACGCGCTGCAGTGGTATGTGTTCATCCTGATCGCTGGTATCGGTGTCGGGTACGCTGCCCGGCAGGAGTTCAAGAACCTCAACACCGGCAGCAAGGAAGTGCTTGCGATGGAGAAGAAGTCCAAGGCTCGGAAGACACGCAAGGGCCCGAGCGACGCTGATGTTGAGGACGCGCTGCTTGATGCGTGACCGTCGCGCGAGGGTGCTGGCGGTTGGGGGCGTGATCGCGGCATCCGCGCTGCTGGTTGGATGTGCGCCCGAGGTGGATGCCGTGACCTCCCGAGACGCGCTGCGAGAGGTCACGGCGGAGCCGGCTCCGCAAGAAGAGATTGACCCTTATGATGCCGAGGCGTTTCCGGAACCGATCGTTGAAGCGCTTGACTGCTCACCGTATCTCGTCATCACCGCTCGTGGCACCGGTGAGCCGAAGCGCAAACAACTGCTTGCCCCGGTGGCTCGTGCCATTTCTGAGGCGCGCCCCGGTGAAGTTGAGCGACTCGATCTTGACTACCCGGCAGACACTGAGATCAACGCAGGCGGGACACTCGGCGCACGGACACTTGTTGACACGCTGAACGTGCAGGCAGAGGCCTGCCCTGACCAGTTCACCGTGTTGCTCGGATATTCTCAGGGCGCGCTCGTCGTAGGAGATGCCCTCTCCGAACCCGAGACGAGACTCGTTGGGGCGAACGTCGGTGAGTTGACCGACGCCGCCACGGAGCGGGTTCTCGCGGTGGTCCTCTATGGGAACCCACGATTCGTTGGGAGCGATCCAACGGGCTACGGCACCTTCGATCCAGACCTCAACGGCCTACTCCCCCGCCCACCCGGAAGCTTTGAAGCGTTCGAGGACAGGCTCCGTGACTTCTGTGTCGCTGATGATTTCATCTGCCAATCGACGCTCGACATGGAAGAATCGGGACACGTCGCATACTACGACAATGGCATGCAGAATGACGGCGCGGCCTTCGTCATCGCTCACCTGACGCCGGCCAATGACGCAGCTGAGCAGGACGCAGCTGAGCAGGACGCAGCTGAGCAGGACGCAAAGTCGCCCTCGCCCGACAGTGAAGCCTCGACACCGCGTTCCACCGCGTCTCCCGAGAGCGACTCGCGCCCGTCGCCCGCGGACCGAGACCCAGCGAACTGAGCCCCAGCGAACTCACACCCCGCGGGCTCAGACGCGACTGGAAGTTGCTTACGCGAGCTCGATGAGTTCGAGGTACTCCTTGGACCAGTGATCCTCAGTACCCTCGGGCATGATCAGTACGCGCTCGGGGTTGAGCGCCTCCACCGCGCCGGGGTCGTGCGAGACAAGCACGACGGCGCCGGTGAAGTGCGCGAGTGCGTCGAGGATCTCGAGCCGGCTGGCCGGGTCGAGGTTGTTTGTGGGCTCGTCGAGCAACAGCACGTTCGCGCTTGACACCACGAGTCGTGCGAGCGCGAGACGCGTTTTTTCACCGCCGGAGAGC
>JAGNOB010000074.1 GCA_017990305.1 Leucobacter sp. | reverse complement strand
TTCGCGCCACCGATTCCTCGGCCCGCAGCAGTAGCGTCTCTGGGGTCGGCCGGGATGCCGGCTGAGCGGCTTGGGAGGCTCCGCTCGACGCGGCGGCGCCTCTGTCGGTGAGCTTCGCCCATATCCGCGCGATCCCTGAGGTAGCACCAGTCGACTCGGCCTCGCCCCCGGTCTCCGGTTTCCCCGCAGCCAACGCAGCAGGCTCGCCAGCACCGTCTCGCCTATCGGCGGCGGGCAGCTGCGATCCGGTCCCGATGGGCAGCTCGGCTGCGGATCGCCGCGCAGCGAGGGCTCGCTCGACCAGATCACCGTAGTACGTCGTGCCGGAGCGTCCGTCGAATGCGGAAGCGTACTCGCGTGCCACGGACGTTGCCCAGGCGTGCAGCTCGGAGACCGTCGCCTCAGCGACACCGGCCCCCACCTGGCCAGTGCCTGTAGCGCCCTCAACAGCGGCAGGCACGCTCACGCCCGTCACGAGATCGCCACGGTCAAGGTTCGCTGCGAGCCCAGCAAGCACACCGAGCAGAAACCGGAGGTGCTGCATCGGTGACGGCGGATCAGTGAGGAGCTCCCGGTAATCGCCGCGGAGCTCGCGCAGTGCCCGTTCAAGCTGGCCGCCGCGAGCGAGGAGCTCGAAGCTCTGGCCGCGAGAGGAGGCCAAGTCGCGGTTGCCGCGGGTTTCGCTCGCGAGCGCGAGCTGATGGTACTTCCACGCTTCGGCCGGCTGCCCAATGTGCAGAGCCGCGAGTGCGGTCGCGTGGAACGTTTTTGCTGGCTCAATGTTGCAGTTGCCATCTTGCGTTTGGCCGAGCTCGAACGCCTCACCGAAGCGCCCCTGCTCAGTGAGGAAGTCAGCCTGGCGCCCGATCACGCAGGCGTGGCAGTCATCAAAGTCGTCGCGCGGGCTCGTGATCCAGATGAGGCGTGCCGCTTCGGCGCCGGTCGCGCCCGACTGCCAGGCCCACCCAAACCGCGCCGCGAGTACCGCGGAGACACCGCTGCCTTGCAGTTCAAATCGCCGCTGCATGTCGTCGAGGAAGGCCTCTGCCTGTTCACGCCTGATCTGCGGGTAGTCGGGCAGATCGCTCGCGATCCACTTGAATTCCCAGAACAGGTTGTGCTCGTCGCTCGCGTCGAACAGCTCGGGGCTCTCGTCCCACAGCCTGAGCGCGCGGGCGAAGACAACGAAGGATTTCTGCCCTTCCCCGCCGAAGGTGTATGCCTCGACGAGATCGAGCAACGCCTCTGCAAGGTGTTCGCGAGGACCATCGGCCTCCACCTTTCGCGCTGCTGCCTCTGCGGCTGCGGTGCGAGCGGTGCCATATGGCATGTGCCGAATGTTGTGGAGTTCGCGTGCGACAGACATGGGTTCCTCAGGAGTCATTGCTTGGAGCTTCGGGGGCGGGGCGCGGGGCATCAAGCGCTGCGTCGAGCAGCACTCCGAGCGAATCCGAAAGTGACGCAGATTCGGCAGAACGCAGTCCCTCACCAGCAAGCATGACGGCCGATAGGTAGAGCGAGCGCAACCCAGCGCCGAACACGGCGCTACCTGGCGAGTCGAGCAGCCGCCGAGCAACCGGTGAGGCGTCGTTGAGCACGAGCGTGCGGGTGCGCGCCTGGCTCTCCCCTGCAAACGAGTCGAGCAAGCCGTCCCAAAGATCGGGTGAAGCGCTGCGCTCACGATCCAGCTCACGCCGGTGCTCGCCCTCGGGGTCGCGCAGCAGCACTGCAGGCACGGTCTCTGGCGCAAAAGTGCGAAGAATGGCGTCGCAGTCTTCGTCGGCAAGCAGCCCGCGGGCCACGCTCAGCGCGCCCGCTGCGGCCATCTCACGTTCGATTCCAGGCATTCCGAGCACCTGCACGAGATCGGCTGACGAGAGCTCACGCACCTGCCAGCCCGGCTTCGCGGCGAGCTTCGCGAGAATGTCAGAGTCGTACACGTACCCTGCGTTCACGACGACGAGGCCCTGCGCCCGGGCAACCGCTGCGACTCGCTGGAACGCCTCAGTGGTCGACGTGTAGACAAGCTCCCCACCCTGGGCGACCATTGCGAGCGTCATTGGTCCGTCGCTCGTCTCGAACGGCAGCACCTCAGCGACGAGGTCGAGCATGTCTGGGTCGGTCAGAGCGATCGCTCGGAGCGCGAGGTGATGGGTTTCAAGCACCTTGCGAGCGAGCTGGCTCGGGGTGCGGAGCGTGTCGAGCGCCCACTGCTTGATCTGCTCGCCGAGTGCGTCACGCACACCGAGCAGGATCTCGTCGTCATGGAGCTGCTCGCGGGAGGCCGTCGGCGAGAGCGTATCGCTATCGATGACAGCACGGACAAAGAACGACCAGTCGGGCAGCACGCGGTCAGTGCGGGTGCTCAGGAGCATCCGTTTCATGTAGACGCGATGCTGCCCGGAGCCGGGAGTCACCGCCTGCGGCAGGATGAACGCGACTCCGGTCACGCCGGCAACGGGCAGTTCAAGGTCAATGTGCCCGAGGGGCGTGAACCCGAACGTGCGCTCACAGTAGTCGGCAAGGGCAGCCGCCCGTGCCGACCCGCTCGGGCGCTCCACCTGCCACGGCAACTCGGGTTCGGTGACGCGACGCCACGTACTCCGATCATCGCCGGCAACGGCCCCCTCGACAGGCACGCGTACCGCAACGTCGAACGGCAGCAGCGACCCGTAGTCGCGCGCGAGGCCGAGCACGGTGTCGTTAGCAAGCCAGTGCGCAGCGTCGCGACGTGCGGTGAGTCTGACGGTCGTGCCGATCGGGATCTCGTCACCGGCGTCGGGCATCTCAGTGACGTCGAACGTGCCCTCGGCACGCCCACGCCACCGCACCGGCACCGCACCTGGCTTCACGGAGCGGGAAGTGAACTCGATCTGCTCTGCGACCATGAATGCCGCAAGCATGCCGATTCCAAACTGTCCGATGAACTCGCTGCGGCCGGTGCCAAGGGTAGCGTCGCGCTTAGAGGAGCGACCGATCGTCGCAAGCAGCTCAGTCGCCTCGTCGGCCGTGAGCCCGATCCCGGTGTCGCTCACTTCGAGCGTGGCGTTATCGCCCTCGTCAGTGCCCGTGCGCAGGCGGATCTGTGCCGGAGCCGCCGCATCATGCGCCACCCGCGCTGTGACCGCGTCAACGGCGTTCTGGATCAGCTCGCGCAGGTAGACCTGCGGACCCGAATACAGGTGCCTGGAAAGCAGATCGACCATGCCTGTCAGGTCAACTTGGAAGCGTTCGGACACGGGATACCTCAGTTCGGAACGGACGATTGGGTGACGGAAGTGTTAGCGGGCGGGGATGCCCGCTACTCCTGCGGCTTCGCCTTCTCCCACACGTCAGGGAACACCTCGTTGAGGTGTTCAAAGCCCGACATGCTCGTGTTCACGACGCACAGCAAGTGCTGACTGAGCTGCTCGTCGGTGAGGCCGTGCTCATAGTCGACGTTCAGTTCAGCGTTCACGCGAACGTTGCCTGCGTCGTCGCGCGCGACGTACATCTTCGGCCAGAGCTTGTCACGGTTCCACTCGTTGACAGTCTCGAGGGCCTGCATGTAGTGGCTCTCGTCAAGCTCGCCGCGCCAAAAACCGCGCACACACAGCAGTTCGTCGTTCTCGCCGTTGACGAAGAAGTAGAACGAACCGTACTCCCAGCCGCCACCGATGTCGCCGTCGGAATCGACGTTGTACGACCAGCCGGCCTCTTCGAGTGCGTGCTTAATCCTGTCTTTCGAGAGCGGCTTCAGCGCGCCCCCAGCGGTCGGCGCCGGAGTGTCCTTGGTGAAAAATCCCATGCTGCGAGTTCCTTTCGGGTCGGTACTTCCAGTCTAGGAGTTTCCGTCCCGAAGCGACTGCTACTGGAACACCGTGATCCCGTACAGCACAAACACGAACAGGTGGGCTGCGCCGTGCAGGGCAGTGACTCTGCGACCCGAGAACGTCGTCATAGTGAGCAGCAGCGACACACCGAGTAGCAGCAGGTTCGTCGGCCCTTCACCGAGGGTCACCGTCTGACCGGTGAGGAGCCCAATCGTGAGAACCGCAGGGATCGTAAGGCCCACAGTCGACACGAGAGCGCCGTGGCAGAGGTTACTCACGCGCTGAATCTCGCCGGCAAGGGCCGCCCGAATAGCCGTGATGGTCTCGGGGAGGAACACGATCATGGCGATGAGGATCCCTGACAGCGCTACCGGAGCCCCGAGCCTGTCGAGGCCGTCATCGAGCAGCGAGGCCATGTCGTGAGAGAGCAGCACGATTGGCACAACCATCGCGACAAGCAACAGGCTGCGTGCGATGAGCTCTGGCCGGTGGTTCGCGAGTGCGTCTGCGACCTTGTTACTAGATTCGGCGGGTCCGCCCACGGGCTGCGCCCCCGTGCTGACTGCGACGACCTCCTGAAAGTCGCCCCGCTGGGCGCCCATCTGGCGCACGAGGAAGAACGCGTAGAGAACGACAGTGAGCGCGATGATCGGGATCGCCTGAGCGGCAGTGTAGGAGCCTCCCGTGCCGATGAGTGCGGGCAGAGCGAATGCAACGGTGATAAGTACGACAAGCAGCGACAGGTAGGTCGAGACGCCCGTCTTATTCGGGCGCATGTTCGTGTGTTTCAGCGCTCCAACGAGCAGCGCGAGCCCGACGACAAGGTTCAGAATGATCATCGAGACTGCCATGACCGAATCGCGCGCGATCGTCGCGTGCTCTCCCGGCCCAAGCATCACCGCGGAGATAAGGATCACCTCGATGAGCACGATCGACAGTGTGAGCACGAGCGTGCCGTATGGGTCGCCGAGCTTCTCGGCGAGATGCTCGGCCTCAGTGACGACGCCGGTTGCAGACGCAAGGATCAAGGCGACAATCAACCCGAGTACGGTGAACAGCACAGGCGTCGACAGTTCCCCGTCAAGGGCGCTGCCAGCGAGCGTGAGTGCGGCGAAACCGCCCCAGCCGAGAACGAGCCTGACGATTGCCGAGCGCGTGAGCACGCGCCTGAGAACTGATGTGGTGGGCATAACCATGCACCCCTCTGCGGGGCCGTCCCCACTCAGCACACAGCCGCCGAGTCGTCCCGGCGGCACTGTCTGATGATTATTCTATGTGTTCTTTCTGGGCATGGCATGGGCAGCTTCTTCGCGCCGCCACTCACCGTCGCGAGATAGACTGATTCGATGCCCAAACAGCCCGCATCCCAGCCCGCAAAGGTGCGGCTACCCTTCGAAGTGTGGGCCCTCGTCGCCGGCGGTTTCACCGTCGCGCTTGGCTACGGCGTCGTTGCGCCTGCGATCCCCCAGTTCGCCCTCGAATTTCAAGTCTCGACGTTCGCGGCCTCCGCAATCGTCAGTGCTTTCGCGCTCATGCGGCTCGTCGGTGCACCCCTCGCCGGATGGGTCGTCAGCAAATTCGGCGAGCGTGCGACGTACACGACTGGGATCCTCATCGTCGCCGCTTCGACAGGCGCGGCAGCGTTTGCGATGAACTATCCGCAGTTCCTCATCCTGCGCGGCCTCGGTGGCCTGGGGTCGGCAATGTTCAGCATCGCCGCGACGGCGCTTCTCGTCGAGGCGAGCCCGCCACAGGGTCGCGCGCGCGTCGCGAGCGTGAACGCCGCCAGCTTCCTCCTCGGCGGACTTCTCGGGCCCGTACTCGGCGGCGTCGTCGCAAGCTACGGCCTAAGGGCGCCCTTCATCTTCTACTTCTTCACGCTTGTCGCTGCGGCCATCGTCGTCACCATCGCACTGCGCAGCAAGCACGCACTGCCGCAATCAGCACCGGGGTCGAAGCCTGCAGGGGAAGAAATAACTCTCCGCGAGGCGCTGCGGCTGCCCACCTTCCGAACCCTGCTGTTCTCGGCGTTCTCGTTCGGGTGGACATCCTTTGGCGTGCGAGTGTCCCTCATCCCAATCTTTGTTGCCGTCGTCTTCGCCGGCGATGCGCCCACCGCGGCGTGGGTGCTCGCCGCCTACGCTGCGGGCAACGCGCTCTTCATCTTCCCGTCAGGAAAATGGAGCGACACCATCGGCCGAACGCCCCTACTCATCACAGGCTTCTTGCTGCTAGCGGCGGCATTCGCCGCGTTCCCGTTCTCTGGCTCGCTGCCCATCGCGATGGCGATCATCGTCGTCGCGGGCATCGGCTCAGCACTCGCGAACCCGGGCCATCAGGCCGTACTGGCCGACGTGATGGGCAAACGAAAGGGCGGCATGGTCGTGTCTACCTACTCGATGATTACCGACCTCGGCGGTGTGCTCGGGCCGCTCATCGCGGGCGCGATCGTCGACCTCGCCGGCTTCGGTTGGGCATTCGGGCTCACCGCCGCACTCCTGACAGCTGCGGCCATCGGCTGGATGGCCACTTCCAAGCAGACCGCTGCACTCAGCAGGACGTAGCCAGCGGCAGCAGAGGGCGTAGCGCCGGGCTACTCCCCTTCGAGGTCATCAACGCCGGGCAGCCAACTCAATCCAGGCACACCCCAGCCGCGCTTACGTTCGATTTTCTGCGCGGACCTGCTGTCCGGGTGCACGAGCCGATCCACATAGAGCAGCCCGTTCAGGTGGTCATACTCATGCTGCATGATGCGCGCGAACCAACCGCTCGTCTCGAATTCGAACGGCTTGCCGTCGATGTCCTGCGCGCGCAACAGCGCTCGCCGTGACCGACGCAGCGGGAAGCGCTCGCCGGGGAACGACAGGCAGCCCTCAACCTCGTCCTCCTCTGGGAGACCAGGCTCGAGCGGCGCAATCCACAACTCCGGGTTGATAGCGACGCCCTGTGCTGGCGCCTCATCCTGATCCTCATACATCCACACGAACAGCCGCTGGCCGATGCCCACCTGCGGGGCGGCGAGACCGACGCCGGGAGCAGCAATCGTCGTCTCAAACATGTCGTCGACGAGGGTGCGCAGCTTCGCATCGAACTCGGTCACAGGGGCAGCCGGGCGGTGCAGTACGGGCTCACCGCAGATGGTGATGGGGAGAATAGCCATGACGGCTAGCCTACCGGCGCGGATAGACTGGCCTGACCGTATCCCCGCTCAAAGGAGTCACCGTGTCGAATGCCCCCGCAGAACAGATCGTCTGGATCGACTGCGAAATGACCGGGCTTGACACAGACAACGACGGGCTGTGCGAGATCGCTGTGATCGTGACCGATTTCAATCTCACCCCGTTGCACCCAGGCTTCGATGTCGTCATCAATCCCGGCGAGGCCGCGATGGAGCATATGAACGATTTCGTGCGCAACATGCACGAAAAGTCAGGGCTTCTCCCCCGCATCGAAGCTGGCGTCACACCGGCCGAGGCTGAGACGCAGGTACTGGAGTACATCAACCAGTTTGTGCCAGAAGGGCGTCGCCCCCTCGTCGCCGGCAACACCATCGGCATGGACCGCAGGTTCGTCGCGAAGTACATGCCGACCCTCGAAGATCGGCTCCACTACCGCTCCATCGACGTTTCCAGGATCAAGGAGCTCGCACGCCGGTGGTACTCGAAGGCGTACTATGGCG
>JAGNOB010000073.1 GCA_017990305.1 Leucobacter sp. | reverse complement strand
CGAGGGTAAGAACGCTGTGTTCGTCGAGGCTGAGGCTGCCGGCGAACTCATGTTCTATGGCGCTGGCGCTGGCGGCAATGAAACTGCCTCAGCAGTGCTCGGCGACCTTGTTTCGGCCGCGCGCCGCCACGTCGTTGGCGGCCCCGGAATCCCGGGATCCACGCACGCTGAGTTCCCAGTGCTGCCCGTCGGCGAGGTCATGACCGCATACCAGGTGATGCTCGAGGTCCGCGACGAGCCAGGCGTGCTCGCCCGCGTTGCAGGCATCCTCGCAGCCCACGGCGTCTCGGCTGCGAGCGTCGAACAGAACATCTCCGATGAGGGGCGGGCAACGCTCGTCATCGGCACCCACACCGCGCGCGAGGCAGATCTCGCGGCAACCGTCGGAGCGCTCCGCGCCGACGACGCGGTCGCCGAGGTGACGAGCGTCCTGCGTCGCGAGGGTCGCGCGTGAGCCGGGCCGAACGGGCGCTGCGCGTCCACGTGCCAGCGACCAGCGCGAACCTCGGGCCCGGGTTCGACACGCTCGGGATCGCGCTCGCCTACGGTGACGAGCTCACCGTCGTCACGCGGCCCGAACCCGGTGCCACTGTCACCGTGATCGGCGTCGGCGAGGGCGAGGTCGACACCGATGAGCGCAACCTCGTCGTGCGCTCGGCAGCCTTCGTGTTCGACAAGCTCGGCCGCCAGATGCCCGGGCTCGCCATTGAAGCGCACAACCGGATTCCCCACGGCCGCGGCATGGGCTCGTCAGGATCCGCGATTGTGGCCGGCGTGATGATTGCCGCGGGACTTCTCGCGACTGACCCGGAGCAGCCGCTCGACCTTTCCGAGGCCGAAATCTTTGCATTCGCCACTGAGCTTGAGGGCCACCCCGACAACGTCGCACCGGCGTTGTTCGGTGGCCTCACGATCGCTTGGACCAACGATGAGGGCCCGCGCTTCAAACGGCTCCTCGTGCACCGCGGCGTTGCCCCACTCGTGCTTGTGCCAACCTTCACGATGTCGACCGAGCACGCACGCAGCCTGCAACCAAAGCAGGTGCCGCACGAGGACGCTGTCTTCAACGTCTCGCGCTCGGCATTGCTGATCGCAGCCCTCACGCAGAGCCCCGAGCTCATGCTCGAGGCGACCGAGGACCGCCTTCACCAGAACTACCGTGGCGAGGCAATGCCCGCGACACGCGATCTGGTCGGCGCCCTCCGCGCTGCAGGGCATCCGGCCGTGGTCTCGGGTGCGGGCCCGTCGGTCCTCGTGCTGTCCAACGGGCCGGGGGAGCGACTTGCTGCGGCCGATCTTGTTGCTGAAATTGCGCCCGATTGGCGTGTGCTCACACTCGCGGTGGACATCAAGGGTGCTACAGTAGAAGAGATTCCGGTCAACTCTGCGTTCTCTTCGCGGGTGTGACACTGCGTGGCTTGTGTCCCGGATCGCTTTCCCAGCCGGGGCATTTGCCCCCGAGCTTTCCGCACTCCTGTGCATGTTTGTGGCCTGGTGGCCCAAACCAGATAGATTCCGGAAGGAATACACGTGGAACTACATCCTGAAGATCAGACTCCCGCGGCAGAAACCGCAGAAGCTGCACCGGTGCGCCGCCGTGCGTCGCGTCGCGTCTCAGCAGCTGCTGGCGCAGCCCCCGAGGTTGCAGCTGACGTAGAGGTGACCGTCGCGGCGGCAGCACCCGCAGCCGAGGCAGCACCCGCCGCCGACACCCCTGCCAGCGCAGAGACCGCCCCCGAGAAGGCAGCGCCGAAGCGCGCGACCCGTTCGCGCAAGAAGGTCGAGCCCGCCGAGGCACCTGCCGAGGAAGACGCGGCCGTCGAACCGAAGGCCCCGAAGGCAACCGCTAAGGCGAAGACCGCAGCTTCGGCAAAGGCAGCCGCGGCGAAGGCCGCTGAAGCCGCAGAGGCTCCCGTTGCGGATGAACCCGCTGCGGAGGCACCCGCCGCCGACGCACCCGCTGCTGAGGCGCCGAAGAAGCGTGCAACGCGTTCGCGCAAGGCCGCCGTCGCCGCAGAGCCAGAGGCTGTCGTTGCGGCCGAGGCAGCAGCGCCGGCCGAGCAGCCTGCCGAGGCAGACGCCGAGGTCGCGAAGCCCGCAACTGACGCCGCATCCACCGACGAAGCTGAGACGCCTCCTGCTCGCCGCACCCGCCGTCGCGCGACCCAGGCAACCGAGCAGGCCGAGGGCGAAGCACAGGCACCGGCCGAGGAGTCGAAGTCACGCGGTCGAGGCAACCAGAACGGTGCCAAGAACGACAGCTCTAAGGCTGACTCGGCGAAGGCCGACAGCGCGAAGGCTGACGCCAGCAAGGCGGAAGCCGACAAGCAGTCCCAGGGCGACAAGCAGTCCCAGGGCGACAAGCAGTCCCAGGGCGACAAGTCCGACAACAACAAGCAGGAGAGCGGTTCACGCTCGAGCCGCACCCGTCAGCGCGACCGCAAGCGTCGGGGCGGAGACGACCTTGAGATGGAGATCGCTGAGGACGACGTGCTGCTGCCCGTCGCCGGCATCCTTGATGTGCTTGACAACTACGCGTTCGTCCGCACCAGTGGCTACCTCCCGGGCGTCTCTGACGTGTACGTTGCGCTCGGCCAGGTGAAGAAGTACGGCCTGCGCCGTGGCGACGCGATCGTCGGTGCTATCCGCCAGCCGCGCGAGGGCGACAGCGGCGGGCGCCAGAAGTACAACGCGATCGTCAAAATCGACTCGGTGAACGGCAAGTCGGTCGAGGAGACCGAGAAGCGCGCCGAGATCACCGAGATGACGGCGATCTTCCCGGAGCAGCCGCTGCGATTCGCGACCGGGAATGCCGACAGCATTGGCGCGAAGATCGACGAGCACGCTCCCATGGGCCTCGGCCAGCGAGCAATCGTCGCACTGCCCGCGAGCATTCCCGCGACTCGTGTGCTCTCCGAGCTCGCTGCTGCGGTCACGGCGAACGCGCCCGAGGTGCATCTCCTGCTCGTACTGACGAACGCTCGTCCCGAGGAAGTGACTCACCTGCAGCGCACCGTGAGCGGCGAAGTGATTGCCGCGAGCTTCGATCGTGCCGCTGAGGATCAGGCCACGGTTGCTGAGCTCGCGATTGACCGGGCGAGCCGCCTTGTCGAGCTCGGCCACGACGTCGTCGTGCTGCTTGACTCCCTCACTGACCTCGCGCACGCGTACCTGCAGAACCAGTCAGGTTCGCGCAGCACGCCCGAAGCCATCCAGGCTCTCGCGGTGGCGCAGGCGAAGCGTCTGCTCGGATCAGCACGTAATCTCGAGAACGGTGGCTCGCTCACCCTGCTCGCGACTGCGCGCACCCACACCGGTGTCGCGGGGGACAAGGATCTCCTGCGCGAGCTCACCCCGGCAGCGAACAGCTTTGTGAAGGTCTCCGGAAGCCGCACGGCTCCCGAGGTCAACGCTGAGAAGTCATACACGATCTCGTTCTAAGGCAGCAGAAGAACAGTGTTTGAGCAGGTAGAAGGGCTCCTCGCGGAGCACCTCCGATTGCAGGATGACCTCGCCGACCCCGCGTTGCACGCTGATGCGGCGAGGGCGAAGAAGGTCAACCGTCGCTACGCGGAGCTGAGCAAGATCAAGGTCGCATACGAACACTGGGTGCATCTCGGTGAGGATCTGGAGGCCGCTCGCGAACTCGCGAAGGAAGATGATGCCTTCGCCGAGGAAGTTCCCGAGCTGGAAACCCAGCTCGCGGATGCCCAGGAAAAGGTTCGTCGCCTCCTGATTCCACGTGACCCGGATGACGCTCGCGACGTGATTCTTGAGATCAAGGGTGGCGAGGGCGGCGCCGAGTCCGCGCTCTTCGGAGCAGATCTGCTGCGCATGTATATGCACTACGCAGAATCCAAGGGGTGGAAGTCCGAGATCCTTGAGAAGGATGAGAGCGACCTCGGCGGCTACAAGAACGTCCAGATCGCGATCAAATCGAATGCGAGCGACCCCTCGCAGGGCGTTTGGGCGCACCTCAAGTACGAGGGCGGCGTGCACCGCGTGCAGCGCGTGCCAGTCACCGAGTCGCAGGGGCGTATCCATACCTCCACGACGGGCGTGCTTGTGTACCCGGAGCCCGATGAGGCCGAAGAGGTCGAGATCAGCCAGAACGATCTGAAGATCGACGTGTACCGTTCGAGCGGCCCCGGCGGCCAGTCAGTGAACACCACCGACTCCGCTGTCCGCATCACCCACCTCCCGACAGGTATCGTTGTCGCGATGCAGAACGAGAAGTCGCAGCTGCAGAACCGCGAGGCGGGCATGCGAGTGCTGCGCGCACGTCTCCTCGCGCGGCTCGCAGAGGAAGCAGCGGCCGAGGCGAGCGCGTACCGATCAAGCCAGATCCGCACGATGGATCGCTCTGAGCGCATCCGCACATACAACTTCCCGGAGAACCGCATCGCGGATCACCGCACGGGGTACAAGGCTTACAACCTTGATCACGTGATGAACGGGGCGATGGAGCCAATCATCGAGTCGTGCATTCGCATGGACGAAGAAGAGCGGCTCAAAGCGCTGGGCCAGTAGTTCCCACTCGACGAGAACCCTGGTGGGTTGCATGCTTCGTAGCTGCAGCCCACCAGGGTTTTTACGTGGCGCGCCTGGTCCGATTCGCACTACGCTGAGGACATGTCTGCAACTGTGCTCCCCGAAGCTGCCATCGTCGGCCCGCTCGTATCACTTCGCGCCCCTGTCCAAGCCGATCTTGAGCCGCTGCTCGAGATCCTGCTCGAACCAGAGGTTGCGTTCTGGTGGGTGGGCTACACGCGAGAGCGCGTGCAGCAGGAGTTCATTGACGCGGTCGAGGTGACACGCATTATTGAGATCGCGGGGGAGTGCGCCGGTGCGATGTTCGTGCTGCGCGGGGAGGATCCCGAATATCCGACCACAGTCATGCACCTCTTCATCGGCACCCGCTTCAGAGGCAGGCGCATCGGTGAGGAGGCGCTCGCGCTCGCGATCCGCCATGAGTTCGCCAACGGTGTGACGCGCGTGACGCTCGACCCAAACGTCAACAACGACGGCGCGATCCGCAGCTACGAGCGGCTCGGCTTCCAGCGCATCGGTGTGCTGCGCGACTATCAGGTGCGGCCAGGTGGCGCCCTCGAGGGGGCCATGTTCTTGGACCTCACTCGCAGCGACTTCCCCGACGGCCCGCCGCTGCCCCCGCGCTAGCGGACCGCGGCGACCGGACCACGCGCCGATCCCGTGACCGAGCTGAGCGTCAGCTCGGCGGTAGCATTGCATACATGAGCTCTTCGAAACCACTGCTTCCGTGGGTGGTCTGGGGCACAGCGGTCACACTCTACGCGATCGCCATTGTGAACAGGTCTTCGCTATCAGCACTTGGACCTGCTGCGCAGGAGCACTTTGGGATCGACGCCTCGACGCTTGCGGCCTTCCCGGTGATTCAGCTCCTCGTCTACGCTGCGTGCCAGATCCCAGTTGGAATACTCCTCGACCGTTACGGCTCGAGCGTGCTGATTCTCACCGGGGCGGTGCTCATGATGGCGGGGCAGATTGCCATGGCTACCGTCACGAACGTCGAACTCGCGATCCTCGCTCGCGTGCTCGTGGGAGCCGGCGACGCGTGTACCTTCACAGCGGTCATGCGCATGCTGCCCGAGTGGTTTAAGCCGCGCCAACTGCCGACGCTGGGCCAGGTCACCGGGCTCATCGGTCAGGTTGGCCAACTTGTTTCGGTGACGCCGCTCGCATTTGCGGTAGCGACCCTCGGCTGGATGGGTGGTTTCCTCGGCGTCGTCGCGGTCGGCCTGCTGGTGACCCTGATTGGGGTGGTAGTGCTGCGTGATGCACCGGGACTCCCCACCGTCTTCGAGCGCATGACGAGGCACGTCGGCACGATCACGAAGCGTTCTGCGGATCTCGCCGGAGCCCCCGTGACATCGGTGACGATGGCACCGCCCGAAACCAGCATGATTCCCATCGTCAACGGCAGACGTGTCACTCGTCCACGGAGCAACGGGCAAGAACCATTCGGAATGCGCCTCCGTAGGTTGCTGTCCATTCCTGGTGTGCGGCTCGCGTACTGGATTCACTTCGTCACCCCGTTCCCGCTGCAGATCTTTCTGCTGCTCTGGGGCACGCCCTTCCTGACTGGCGGGCTCGGCCTGAGCACGCCGGCTGCGAGCAGCCTGCTGAGCATCACGGTCATTTCGTCGATGGTCGCGGGGCTTGTCCTCGGGCCGATCAGCTCCCGGTTCATCGAACGGCGCGTCGAACTCACGGTTGTACTCACTCTCCTCATCATGGGGACGTGGCTCGCCGTGATCCTGTGGCCGGGCATGCCGCCGGCCTGGCTCATTATCGCGCTCATCGTGATCATTCCGGTTGGTGGCCCCTCCTCGATGATCGCCTTCGAGGTTGCGCGCTCGCACACGCCACGGAGTTTCTCCGGTTTCGGTACTGGGTTTGTGAACACCGGTGGCTTCACCGCGGGCCTCATCGGCATGATGGCGGTTGGCATCGTGCTCGATCTTCAGGGCGCAGGCTCGCCAGAAACCTATTCGCTGCACGCATTCAAGCTTGCGTTCGCCGTGCAGATCCCGCTCTGGATCATTGGGCTGTTAGGAATATTCGTCGAGCGCCGGAAGACCCGGAACTGGATGCAGAAGTACGGGCGCACGCTGCGCTAACCACGCGCATAGGTGCGGGCGGCACAGACGCGGCCTTGCAGACCGTGCCGCTCGCACAGCGCCTCCGCCGAGCCGTCACCTAGGTTGACTCCGAACCGTATCGATCGACAAAGGAGTCTCGTTGGAACCCAACACTGCATCTGCGACCCGCGCCACAGCGCCAGTCGCGCTTCAGGACGTCTACGAACGGATGCGCTTCACTCCGGCCCACATGCGCATCGTCATCGCGATGTTCGTGATCTTCGTCATCGAGTCTTGGGAACAGCTTGCTCTGGTGTACGTCGCGGGCGACGTGTCCAACCACTTCGGGCTCGACGAGACCAAGCTCGGCCTGGTGCTCTCGGCCGTTGCGATCGGCATGATTCCAGGTGCGCTGATCTGGGGGCCGATCGCCGACCGCGTCGGACGTCGCCCAGTCACCATCGTGAGCTTCATCGCCTACGGGGTGATCGCCGCACTCGTGCCACTCGCGCCCAATTTTGAGGCTCTCGTCGGGCTGCGCGTACTTTCGGGTTTCGCGCTTGCCGGTGCGTACACTGTCGTCTTCCCGTACTTCCTCGAGCTCATGCCATCGAAGCAGCGCGGCCGCGCCGCAGTTCTGCTCTCGATCGGCTGGCCGATCGGCACGCTCGTGGCAATCGGCGTCACCACCCTGTTCGCTGAGGCTGGCTGGCAGGTCGTCGCGTTCGCTGCGGCGGTCGCATGCCTCTGGGTTATCGTTGTCGCGTTCTGGGTACCGGAATCGCCCTACTTCCTTGTGAGTCGTGGCAAGCACGACCGCGCAGTGCAGGTGCTCGGCAAGCTCGGAGTCGCGCTTCCCGCTGGCACGACGTTTGCGCAAGATGCTGATCCCGAGCGCGCAGGTAACCCACTCGAACTGCTGCGCAAGGACATGCGC
>JAGNOB010000072.1 GCA_017990305.1 Leucobacter sp. | reverse complement strand
GCTGATGGGCGCCAGTTATACGTCGGATCCCTCGTTCTCGGTCCACCCACCGCTCGGAAAGTGGATCATCGCGCTCGGGCTCGCCGTATTTGGAGATAGCTCGGGGTGGGGCTGGCGATCCGCGGTCGCGCTCACCGGCGTCGCAACTGTCGGGCTCACGATGCTGCTCGCGTGGCGGATCAGCCGCAGCAGTGTCGTGGCGATCCTGGCTGGCCTGTTTCTCGCGATCGACGGCGTGCACGTTGTACTCACCCGGCTAGGCCTACTCGATGGCGTGCTCACGTTTTTCGTGGTGCTCGGAGCACTACTCGTGTGGCGGGATCATGAATGGGTCGTGCGGCGAAGCCGATTCACAACCGGTGGGCTCACAGTGGTGTGGGCCAGGCCATGGCTCTTTGCGGCAGCGGCAGCGTTTGGTTGCGCGGCGGCAGTGAAGTGGTCGGGCCTGTATCCGCTCGCTGCCTTCCTCCTGCTGACTGCAGCGCGTGACACGTTCGTTCGGGTCGTTGCTGCGCGCGAGGCCCGCCACCGTCTCGGGCTCACGGCCGACCTCAGTGTGCACCGCCAGGCCAGCCCGGCGAGGGCATGGGGCCGAGCCGCGCGTCAGGCGCTCGCGACCGGGCTCATCGCGTTGCCGACCACCGTCGCCGTGTACGTCGCAAGCTGGGCCGGGTGGATCGGCACGTCTGGCGGCTGGGATCGCGCTGGCGCGCCCTGGCCCACGGCGCTCTGGAGATATCACGTGGATATGTTCGCGTGGCATTCAACGCTGTCGGCACCCCACCCATACCAGGCGCATCCGCTCACCTGGCCGCTCGGTCTCCGGCCCACAGCGATGTACCAAGAGCCCTTGGCGAACGGGGCGATGGCGGCGATCTCGCCACTGCCCAACCTCATCGTTACGTGGGGAGGCGTACTCGCGCTCCTCGTCCTTGCTTGGTGGCTCATCCGCGCACTGCGCAACCCCCGCAAACTCGTACGCGGCCGCGGAATGCTTGGCGCTGGCGCATACGCTGCCGCGTTCGTGGTCACCGGCTACCTGTCGGGCTGGCTGCCGTGGGTGCTCACATTCTCGCGATCAGCGGTCTTCCAGTTCTACGCCGTCGTCCTCACACCGTTCGCAGCGCTCGCGCTCGCGCTCGTGATCGGCGCCATCTGCAGGCGACGCGGCCACTCCGAAACCGTCGCCGGGCGCAGGATCGCGGTCGGAGTGTTCGTCGCGGTGGCGATCATCATCTCGCTGCTTTTCTTCCCCATCTGGTCGGGGACACCCGTACCCGACTGGTTCTGGCGCTGGCACCTGTGGCTGCCCGGGTGGGCGTAGCCGGAACGAGCAACGAGTTCGGCCCGGCGCATGATGCACCGGGCCGAACCTGAACCGCTAAGCGTTCGTGGGGAATCCGAGATCCAACTGAGATTCGCTCGCCTCGAGCCAGCGAGACGTCACGACCTTGCGGCGCGTGTAGAAGTTGAAGCTCTCCGGCCCATACATGTGGGTGTCACCGAAGAGTGAATCCTTCCAGCCGCCGAAGGAGAACGCGCCGATCGGGACTGGGATCGGCACGTTGATGCCGACCATGCCGACCTCGATGGCGACCTCGAACTGGCGTGCGCTGCGCCCGTCGCGAGTGAAGATCGCGGTGCCGTTCGCGAACTTGCTCGAGTTGATGAGCGCAACCGCCTCGTCGAAGCTCTCGACGCGGACGACTGCGAGCACTGGCCCGAAGATCTCCTCGTCGTACACGCGCATGCCTGGCGTCACGTTGTCGAGGAGGGAGACCCCCACAAAGAACCCGGCCTCAGGAAGATCCTGCGTGCGACCGTCAACGACGACGGTTGCCCCCTCCCCCTCCGCGCCGTTCACGAACTCGAGCACGCGATCCTTCGCCGCCTGCGTGATGAGTGGCCCCATGTCGCTCGCCGCGTCGCGGCCGTCACCGACGCGCAGCGTGCGCGCACGCTCTGCGAGCTTCTCTACGAGTTCGTCCGCGATATCTCCGACGGCGACAACCACGGAGACCGCCATGCAGCGCTCCCCCGCCGAACCGTATGCGGCCGACACCGCGGCGTCGGCAGCCGCTTCGAGGTCTGCATCGGGCATGACAACCATGTGGTTCTTCGCACCGCCGAGCGCCTGCACGCGCTTGCCACGCGTCGCCGCGGTCTCGTAGATGTACCTCGCGATCGGCGTCGAGCCGACGAACGAGATCGCCCGCACCTCGGGGTGTTCGAGCAGCGCGTCAACCGCCTCCTTGTCCCCGTTGACGACGTTGAGCACGCCAGGCGGCAGTCCCGCCTCGGTGAACGCCTCGGCGATCCAGATCGCAGCTGAGGGATCGCGTTCGCTGGGTTTGAGAACAACGGCGTTTCCGGCGGCTATCGCCGTGGTCACCATCCAGAGCGGTACCATCGCCGGGAAGTTGAACGGCGTGATGCACGCGACGACGCCAAGGGCCTGTCGACGCTGCAACACGTCGATGCCTGACGCTACCTGCTCAGCTGCCTCGCCCTTCATGTGGTGCACGAGGCCAGCGCAGAACTCGACGTTTTCAAGACCGCGCGCCACCTCGCCAGCGGCGTCAGAGAGCACCTTGCCGTGCTCGCTCGTGATGATGGCCGACAGCTCGTCTGTGCGCGCTTCGATGATCTCGCGAAGCTTGAACATCACCCGCGCACGCTTCGCCGAGCCGAGCTGGCTCCAGGAGCGCTGCGCCTCACTCGCGACCTGCACTGCAGCGTCAACGAACTCGGTCGATGCGAGCTGCACGCGCCCCTGTTCTGCTCCGGTGGCAGGCTGGAAGATGCCAGCGCTGCGGTCACCACCTGCGACGCGGGCGCCGCCGACGTAGTGGCCAATTGTGTACGTCATCGTGATGACTCCTCTGTCTTGATATCGAGTGCTGGGTCGTAGCCAGCGACCGTCCCGTCGGGCGAAGAGTACTTCACCACCAGGCTGCAATCCTTGTGCCCGAGCCCCTCGGCGATCAACCGATCGAGCTGTGACATTGCGGCTAGGGCGCCGGGAAGCGCAACGCCGCGGTCCGCACCCGCCTGCACTGCAAGCCCGATGTCCTTACGGGCCAGGTCTGCGCTGAAGGTTGCGTCAAAGTTCTGGTTCGCCGCGGCACGCTCGACAATGCCAGGCACCGGGTACCAGGTCTGCTGCGGCCAGGAGTTCCCAGATGACGCGGTGACCACATCCCAGAAGACCTGCGCGTCGAGGCCGAGCTGCTCTGCGAGCTGCGACCCCTCCGCGCACGCCTGCTGCGCAATAAAAAGCATCATGTTGTTTGCGATCTTCGCGGCGATGCCAGTTGTCGGCCCACCCGTCGCAAAGATATTGCCGGCCATCGGAGCGATGAGCTGACGTACCCGCTCGACGTCAGCAGCGTCGCCGCCCAGCATGAACGCCAGCGTGCCATCGGCTGCGCCGGCCGTTCCGCCAGAGACCGGGGCATCGACAAAGGCGATCCCGCGTTCCCGGGATCCGGTGTGGCACCAGAGCGAGGTATCGAGGTCGACGGTTGAGGAGTCGAACAGCACGGCTCCAGGTTTCACGTTCGCCCAGATCCCGTCTGGCCCGTCGTACACAGCGCGCACGTGCTCGCCCTTGGGCAGCATCGTAATGACCGCGTCCGCATCGGCAACGGCGGAAGCGACCGATGCTGAGGGGGTCACGCCGACGGCGACGGCCTGGGCCATCGCGGCCTCGTTCAGGTCGACACCGAACACTGTGTGTCCTGCATCGATGAGGTGTTTACTCATGCGGGAACCCATGTTCCCTAAGCCAATCCAAGCGATCGTAGCCACGCTGTCCTCCTTGACGTCGGTTGTGTATCTTCATCATCCTCACCTTCCGAATGAGAATCAATACACAGAAGCACTCCAAAATTGCAATCCATCCGTGCATTGATGCACAATGGCGGCATGCGACATTTGCGACCTGAACTCCAGCCCGAGGCACTCATGACGTTCCTCGCGGTCGCACGGCTTGGCCGATACACGGCAGCCGCCGACGCCCTCGGAGTGAACCACTCAACCGTGTCTCGCCGACTCGCAGCACTCGAGGCCAGCCTTGGCGATCGCGTGCTGGTGCGCACCCCGAGCGGTTGGGAGCTCACCGAGCTTGGCCAACGGGCCATGATCGCCGCCGAGGAAATGGAGGCTGCCATCGACCGCCTCGCCGCCCACGACCGGCCGAGCACAATCTCCGGTCTCGTTCGAGTCGCGACGCCAGACGCGTTCGGCTCAACCTGCGCGATCCCGGCGTTCGTCGATGTCCAGCGGCGTCACCCCGACGTCGCGTTCGAGGTGATCGCGGCCACCCAGCGGGTACGCCAGCACCGCTCGGGCGTCGACATTGAGATTGTCGTGGGCAAACCCAGTGTGAACAATGCTTCGGCACTGCGGCTCTCCAGCTACAGGCTCGCACTCTTCGCCACCCCGGAGTACCTCGCCGAGCACGGAACCCCACAGTCCGTGGCCGAGCTGGGAGAGCACCGGCTGATCTTTTACGTCGAGTCGGCCCTGCAGGTCGACGACCTCGATGCGGCGCATCGAGGCCTGCCGATTGGCAAGCCGAGCATCAGCTCAACGAGCGTCTTCGCGCACGTCTCCGCGACCCTTGAGTCAGCTGGCATCGGCATCCTCCCTGACTACCTCACTGATGCCCACCCGCACCTCGTGCACGTGCTCCCCGATGACTACGGGCACGACATCGACTACTGGGCGGTCGCGCGCGAGGAGGCACTGCGCAAGCCAGCCGTGGCGCTCACGCTGCAGGCGCTCATCGACCACGCCCAAGAGCATCACGTCGACATGCCAGCCGCGGCGGGCAGCGCATAGGGCTCCACCGTAGCTTCGCACGAAGCCTTTCGGTGGAGCCCTATGCTCCCCGCTCTGCGGTGCGGGCCGCTACTCGAAGCGAGCGCGGTCGATGCGGTCGAGCTCCTTCAGATCGATGCCCTTCGTCTCCCGCAGCGACACCACCGCGATGAGCGTGATGAAGCAGGCGATCGCGAGATAGATTGCGATCGGAACGCTCGAGCCTGTCCGTTTGAGGAGCTCAGCCGCGATGATCGGCGCAACGGAGCCAGCAACGATCGAGGTGACCTGGTAGCCGAGCGATACACCGGAGTAGCGCATCCGTGTCGGGAACATCTCGGCCATGATCGCTGGCTGCCCGGCGTACATCATGCCGTGGCAAACCAGGCCGATCACGATCGCGCTCACAATCACGACAGTGTTTTCCGTCTCGAACATCGGGAAAGCGATGAATCCCCAGCCGGCCGAGAGCGCCGCGCCAAGCCCGTAGACCACACGTCTGCCAATGATGTCTGCGAGGCGCCCGATGAGCGGAATCGCGATGAACTGCACCGCGTGCGCAATGAGCAAGAAGCCGAGGATCGGTGTCGTTTCCATGCCAACGTGAATCGAGAGATACGTGATCGAGAACGTCACGACGAGGTAGTACATGATGTTCTCCGCGAACCGGAGCCCCATCGCAGTGAAGACCTGGCGGGGGTAGTACCGGAAGACCTCGACGAGACCATTCGTACGCTTCTCCGTGACGACCTCGATCGCCTGCGACTCGGTGAAAATCGGGGCGTCGGTGACCTTCGTGCGAACGTAGTAGCCGACAGCAACAATGACGACCGACAGCCAGAAGCCGATCCGCCAGCCCCACGACAGGAACTGCTCGTCGGTGAGCACACCGGAGAGTACCCACAGCACAATCGTCGCGAGCAGGTTGCCGAGTGGGAGCGCAGCCTGCGGCCAGCTCGCCCAGAATCCGCGGCTCTCCTTCGGCGCGTGTTCGGCAACGAGCAGCACGGCCCCGCCCCACTCGCCGCCAACGGCGAAGCCCTGGAAGAACCGAAGCGTGACGAGGAGCGCGGGGGCCCAGTAGCCAATGGTCTGGAAGGTCGGCAGGCAACCCATCAAGAACGTACTGACGCCCACCATGATGATGGCCACCTGGAGGAGGTTCTTTCTGCCGTATTTGTCGCCGAAGTAGCCGAAGACCACGCCACCGAGCGGTCGCGCAATAAACCCGACCGCGTAGGTCACAAAGGCTGCGATGACCCCGTCAAGTGGCTCATCGGTCTGCGGGAAAAAGATGAGGTTGAACACGAGCGTCGCCGCCGAGGTGTACAGAAAGAACTCGTACCATTCGACAACGGTGCCCGCCATCGACGCGACGACGACCCTTCTGAGTGCCCCCATTTTCCCAGTGGGTTCTGCGCGCTGCGTTTCTACCGACATTGCTACCTCCTTGTAGCTCAGATCAACATCCACGTATTCACCGAACGTGAGTTGAGTCCCATCGTGCTGGACACAGATGCACCCCGCAACGCCTCTTCCCGCACGCCTCATGCGCAAATTTGCACAGCCAGGCGTGGTCACCAGGAGCCAGAAACCCCAGGGGCTGGGGCGATCCTCGATCGCCCCAGCCCCTCCGGTGTTCACCCGGCTCAGTCGCTAGACCTTGCTGAGGTCGATACCTCGCGTTTCCGGCATCCGGGTCACCGCGATGAACGTGACGCAGCACAGAACGATGACGTATACGTTGGACATCCAGCCGAGGTCGAGACTGTTGAACAGTTGGTTCAGGTAGGGAGCAGACCCACCGAATACCGCAACCGAGAAGCCGTACGCGATACCGATGTTGCGCGTACGCGTAGCGGTCGGGAACAGCTCGGACATATAGCTCGACAGGAGCGCGCCCGCGGCACCGACGATGAGCAGCGCGATCGCAGCAGCAACGAACAGCGTCCATGCCTGGTCACTGATGAGGCTCATGAGCGGGAACTGGGCCACCGCCATCGCAATCGCAAAGCCGTACAGTAGCGGTTTGCGGCCGATCCGGTCCGAGAGCTTGCCCCAGAAGGGGAGCGCAACGCACGCAATAACCTGAGCGAGCACGATCGCCCAGTACGCAGACTGCGTCGGCATTCCGCGTTCAACAATCGCATACGTCGAAACGTACGAGCTCCAGGTGTAGTGTGCGGCGGTGATTCCCGTCACCATCGCTACGAGCAGCAGCACGGCGGTGAGCTGGCTCTTGGGCCGCCCCGCGATGGCCGCGGCGGTCATCTTCGTTGCTGGCTCGCCATCGTCGACGAGCATCTCCTGCACAGCCTCTTCAGCGAACACTTCAGACTCAATCATGTTGCGTCGCAGCCACAGTGCGACGAGTGCGAGGACCGCACCGAGCAGGAACGGGATCCGCCAGCCCCACGCGGCGACCTCGGACTCCGCAAGTACGTTGGTGATCGCGCCGCCGAGCGTGTACGCGATGATTGTGCCACCGAAGATCGCGATGAATACGACGCTCCCCCACTGGCCGCGCTTGTGCCTTGGCGCAATCTCGGCGATGTAGGAGTTCGCGGTCGCAGATTCTCCGCCGTGCGCGAAGCCCTGGATCATGCGAGCAAGCAGCAGGCCGACGGAAGCCCAAATGCCGACCTGCGCATACGAAGGCATGAGGCCAATGGCGACCGAGGCGATCGCCATGGAAAGCATGGTGGTCACGAGCACGAACTTGCGCCCCTTCCGGTC
>JAGNOB010000071.1 GCA_017990305.1 Leucobacter sp. | reverse complement strand
GTGCCAGCGTGGCCTCACCCAAAAGTGCCGCGCCCTCCGCAAGTACGGGCACGAACAGTTCACCCCCGAGTGGCCGCTCAATGGCGGGTTTTCCACGCACATGCAGCTGCTTGCGGGCACCACCATCGTCACCATCTCAGACGATCTTCCGCCCGAGGTTGCCGCTCCTCTCACCTGCGGAACCGCGACAGCCGTCGCAGCCCTTGACCAGGCCGCTCAGATCACCGACCTCAACGGAGCGACCGTGCTCGTGACCGGCGCCGGGCTCGTCGGGCTCACCGCCATCGCTATCGCCACCGACCGCGGCGCACGCGTGATCGCAGCCGACCCGAACCCGCAGCGGCGTGCCCTTGCCGAGCGGTTCGGCGCAGCAATCACCGCAGACCCAACCTTGCAGGACGCCGTCGCGGGTTCGTTAGCCGACGCGTTTCGAGAGCTCGGAGCTCGAGAAGGCGTTCACGTCGTGATCGAGGCGTCTGGCAACGCTGCCGCCGTCGCACAGGCTATCGACGCGCTCGATATCGGGGGCGTCGCTGTGCTTGTGGGGAGCGTACACCCCGTCGGGCAGGTCCCGATTGATCCCGAGTCGATGGTGCGCGGTCTCCGCAGCGTGCGAGGCCTCCACAACTACACCGCGGTGCACCTCGAGGAAGCTGTCGAGTACCTCCTCGAACGCCACGATGCCTACCCGTTTCGAGAACTGGTTGGCGCTGAGTTCACGCTCGCCGAAATTGACGAGGCGATTGCGATGGCAGCGACAGGCGAATCGGTCCGCGTGGGCGTCCGCCCCGCTCACAGCTTGTAGCCGCAATCCAAGCGGGGCTGCATGCACGGTAGCCCCCGGGCGCGTTTGGTGAGGCCCGAGTTAGATCAGCCCGGGCCCACTCCCGGGAGGCTCGGCGTCAAACTCGCCCTGCTTACCCGGTGCCCGCTCACCTCTGAGCCGCTCAGCCCGACGCTGCACAATCGCGTCATCCAAGACGCGGTTTTGATCGGCACGATCAAGGCCAGCAAGCTCTCTGTCGCGCGCCTCCTCGGCAAGCGCCTGCTCCCGGTCCTGTTCTGCCGCCCTCGCGGTCGCGCGCGCCACTGCGGGGCCGAGCTCATCGACCAGAATAATCTCGCCGTCGAGCTGGCCGGTTCGGTAGGCGGCACGGCCTACCATGTGGGCAGCAGTCGGTGCGGTGAGCGCCTGGAACACGAAGACCGGTACGAGGGCAAGGAACACCCCGAGCGAGCGCTCGTCGATGGCAACGGCTGCGATAACAAGCAGTAGCCCAAAAATCTGTGGTTTCGTTGCCGCGTGGAGCCTGCTCAGCGAATCCGTGAAGCGGAGCAGGCCCACTCCGGCCGCAGCGGAAAGCAGTGCTGCCAGCACAAGACAGACGAGCGCTGCAACATCGAGAATCTGATCAAACATGCTCAGCCTCCCCCGTCGAATCTGTCACCGATTGCTCATTGCGTCGCTTCACATACCGCGAGACAACGATCGTCGCAAACGTCGCTGTCGCAGCGATCGCGACCATGATCGGAATCGAATCCGTGTGTTCCCGCGCAACCATGTCGGCGCCGAGTGCGAGGATCACGGTCGTGAGCAGCACGTCGGAGGCAACCATCCGGTCGAGGATCGTCGGGCCGCGCACGATCCGCACGAGAGCAGCGAGCGCGGTGAAGGTAAGGCCGATCCCCACAATGAGGAACATGATCTTCTCGAACGTCATGGCCGCACCGCCTTCACTTCTTCCTTGGACCCGAGCGTGAGGATGAGGAGGCGTTCGATAGTCGCAACGTCGTGCCGCATCTTCGTAATCGCCTTCTGAGACGGCGTGTTCAGCACGTGCAGGTACAACGTCGAGCCATAACGGTCGACCTCGGCGACGAGCGAACCCGGAATGAGCGAAATGGTCAGGCCGACAATCGTGAGAATGAAATCGGAGCTCGTGCGCAGTCGCACCGCAATGATCGACGTTTTCGGCACTGGCCCGGGCCGCACCGCAAGCCACGCCACCTCGAATGACGCGCGCGTGAGGTTCCACAGGAAGTACCCGAGGTACCCGAAGGCATACCAGGGATTGAAACGACCAGCGAGCGCGACAGGCGGCAGATAGAACACGCGCATCATGACAACGGACACCACGAGACCACTGACAAACGAGAGCAGTGACACTTCCTGCCACAACATCATCCAGAGCACGACGAGGCCCACGAGCAACGGGAGCTCGTGGAAGCGGACGATCAATTCCATACCCGTGACCGAGCGAGGTGCGCGCCTAGCCATCTGTATCCTCCCCCGGTGCGGTCGTCGAGCCACTGCCGCCGTTTGGATGCTCTCCGTTGAGGACTAGGCCCGCGAGCTTCTCGGGAGCCGCAAGGTCTTCTCCCGCGCGCTCAGCATAGGCAAAGAGCGGGCCCGCGGCGAACGTGAGCACGAGGCTCACTCCAATCATTCCTGCGGTCGCCGCAATCATGAGCTTCGGGATCCCCCGCTTCTCCTGCGTCGGCGCCGCGTCGGGTGCGTCCTGCAGCCGCTCGATCATCGCTTCTTCGCGCTCACGCAGCATCAGCGCCTCCGTCGAGGGGGCCTTGACTGGCTCAGTGGCCGTCGCGGTCACTGGCTTCGGCCGCCAGAACGCGAGCACCCACGCTCGGGCAAGCGCGTACAACGTGAGCAGCGACACGAGCGCGCCGATGCCAATGAGCCAGTAGGCCCCTGGCTCCTGGAGATCCGCCGCCGCAGTGAACAGCCCGAGTTTCCCGAGGAAGCCAGAGAACGGAGGGATACCACCCAGGTTGAGCATCGGTACGAAGAACAGCACCGCGATAACCGGCGCACTGCGCATGAGCCCGCCGAGCCCAGAGAGCGACGTCGTACCGCCCTGCCGTTCCATGAGCCCGACAGCGAGGAACAGGGTCGTCTGCACAATAATGTGGTGGGCGATGTAGTAGATCGTGGCTGCGAAGCCGGCGGAGTTCGCTATCGCGATTCCGAAAATCATGTAGCCGATGTGGCTGATGAGCGTGAACGACAGCATACGCTTCACGTCGAGTTGGGAGATCGCGCCGAGAATACCGACGATGAGCGTCAGCGCGGCTATCACCATCAATAAGGGATCGACGCTGGACTCGGGAAACAGCATCGTCTGCGTCCGAATGATCGCGTAGACGCCGACCTTGGTGAGGAGCCCAGCGAAGACCGCGGTCACGGGCGCTGGCGCCGTAGGGTACGAATCCGGAAGCCAGAACGCGAGCGGGAACACTGCCGCTTTGATACCGAACGCAATGAGCAGGGCAAGATTGAGTATCAGCTGAAGGTCGCTCGGGAGCTCGGCGATACGCGTTGCGAGCTGCGCCATATTCACTGTGCCTGTCGCGCCGTAGACCAGGCCGATCGCGGCAAGGAACAGAATCGATGAGACAAGCGAGACGACAACGTAGGTGACGCCGGCTCGGATCCGAGCGGCGGTGCCGCCGAGGGTGATGAGCACGTAGCTCGACACGAGGAGAATCTCGAAGCCAACGTAGAGGTTGAACAGGTCGCCCGCGATGAACGCATTGAACACGCCTGCGCCGAGCACCAGATAGGTCGGATAGTAGATCGAGACAGGCGTCTCCTCGTCGCCGTCTGCGAGGCCCTGGCCGATGGAGAAGATGAAGACAGCAAGCAGCACGACAGCGGAGACCGCAAGCATGAGCGCGGAGACTCGATCCACCACAAGCGAGATGCCGTAGGGTGCAGCCCAGCCGCCCACTTGCATGACGAGCGGGCCCATGCGATCCACCACGAACATCAGGGTGATGCCCAGCGCCGAACTCACGGTGAGCGCGACAAGAGTGATGCCGCGCTGCAGGGATCGGTGCCCTGGCACGGCAAGCGCGAGCGCCGCAGCCACCAGCGGGATCAGTACGACAATCGGCACGAGGAATGTCACTTGCGGGCCTCCTCGGTGTCGTCATCGGGTACGTCTTCTTCGAACTCTGGCGCGTCCTCGAGATCCTCGTCGGTGACCTGTTCGGCGGTGAGCTTGTCGGCGCTACCGATCGCGAGATCGTCCTCGTCGTCCTCAACGTGATCGTCGCTAACACGCGCGAGTCGCCACGAGCGGTAGATGAGTGCAAGCAGGAACGCGCTCACGCCAAACGTAATCACGATCGCCGTCAGGATGAAGGCCTGCGGCAGCGGATCACTGATTTCTTCGTCACCACCGGCAATCGGCGATGCGCCGAAGTCGCCCGACATGAGGAAGATGAGCAGGTTCGTCGCGTTGCCGACAAGCAGGAATCCGAGCATGATGCGGGTGAGGCTTCGGTCGAGCAGCAGGTAGACCCCCGCGACATACATCACGACCATCACGGCGACGAGCACGAGCGGCATAGTCACTTGGCGACCTCCTCTGCAAACTCGGCGTCATCGGCTTCCTCGTGCTCGTCGATCTCAGCTCCAAGACTGCGCAGCACGTCGAGCACAAGCCCGAAGACGACGAGGTATACGCCGATATCAAACAGCGTTGAGGTCACAAGCGGCAGGGTTCCAAACGGGCCGAGGTCTACATCGACCCAGCTCGAGGCCAGGGCCGGCTGCCCGAAGAACAGCGGCACAATCGCCATCGTCACGGCAAGCGCAAGGCCGATCCCAAGAATACGTCCTGCGTCGAGTGAGACCGTGGCCCTGAGTTCGTGCCGGCCGCCCGCGAGGTAGCGGGCTACGAGAGCCAGTCCCGCGACAAGCCCGGCGGCGAACCCACCGCCCGGGGCGTTGTGCCCAGACAAGAGCAGGAAGACGGAGAGAATGAGCAGGCCGTGGAAGACAAGCCGAACGACGACCTCAAGGATGATCGAGCGGCGATCCGGCCGCAGGTTCGACCCGGCAAGCAGCCAGTTCATGCGGCTCGCCGGATCCTCCGGGTCAGCAACGCGCAGCAACTGCGCCCTGGTGGCGTTGCGCGCTTCCCTGCGGCTGAGGTGGGGGCTCTGATCAACGCGAGTGTTCACAAACACGAGCGAAGCCACGCCCGTTGCCGCTGCGAGCACAACGGAGAGCTCACCCATCGTGTCCCAGGCGCGAATATCGACAAGCGTGACGTTCACGACGTTGTAGCCGTGTCCTCCGGCCACAGCGAGCTCCGGGAAGCCCAACGAAATCGGATCCGCAACGCGCGCGCCCAGCGAAACCACGGCGACCGCGCCAAGCACGAGGCCGACCCCAAGGCCGAGCGCGAGACGGAAGAAGCGCGTGGTGCGCCGTGGACGCTCGGCCATGTGCGCCGGCAACCGGCGAATCACGAGCACAAAGGCGATAAGCGTCACCGTCTCGACGAGGAGCTGCGTGAGCGCGAGATCCGGTGCGCCGTGGAGTGCGAAGATTGTCGCCATCCCGTATCCGGTGACCCCGACGAGCAGACCGCCCTGGAATCGTGTGCGGGCGCGCATCGCAAAGAGCGCCGCGACGATCATCACTATGGCAATCGGGATGTCTACTGGGCTCGAAACGAGCGCAATCTCGTCGGGCCACTGCTGCACGGATAGGACGGTTCCGCCCAACGTGACGACCACGACGGTGAGGATCACGGCGAGATAGAACGGCAGAGAGCCGCGCTGCGTCACAGAGGTGAGTTTCACCGCGACGGTGTCGAGCATGTGCGTAGCGAGCCAGTAGGCGTGTGAGCCCGAGAACCGCTCTGATGCTGGCGGAAGGGTCGTCGCGATTCGCCTGGCAGGGAAGAAGAACAGGACGCCGAGAACGAGGATCACAGTCGACAGCAGCAATGGGAGGCTAAGCCCGTGCCACAATCCAAGGTGCTCCGGCTCGCCCAACGGGCTACCGGGCACGGCACCGCGAACCAGCGGATCGAGCAGAGGAGCGGCCACGCCGTATAGAACCGCAATCGCGGCAAACAGGGCAGGTGCGATGACAATCGCAGGCGAGACCTTCACTTCAATGGGGGTGTCGGCGACGCCTGCCTTTGAGAAGAAGGCGCCCCACAGGAAGCGACACATGTACGCAACGGTCAGGATGCTCCCGATCACCGCGAAGGCGAGCGCAACGTAGGCAGCGGGCTGCGTTTCCCCGATCTCAATGAGCTCCGCAAATGCGGACTCTTTCGCGACAAAGCCAAAGAAGGGTGGCACCCCTGCCATCGATGCAGCAGACACTATCGCAACGACCGTCAGCACCCGGAACCGTCGTCCAATACCGCTGAGACGCCGTAGATCACGAACACCGGTCGAGTAATCGATCACGCCGACGGAGAGGAACAGTGGCGCCTTCGCCACTGCGTGCGCCAGCAACAGCACGAGACCGGCAAACGTCGCACGCGGATCTCCGACGCCAATGATCATTACGAGGAAGCCGAGCTGGCTCACGGTGCCATGCGCGACAATCAGCTTGATATCGAACTGGCGCAGGGCACGGAATCCGCCGAGGAGCATCGTGATGCCGCCGAGAATCACTAGCGTCCAGCGGTATCCGGGAATGTCGGCGAACGGCTCACTCATACGCGCGACAAGGTAGACGCCAGCCTTCACCATCGCGGCCGCGTGGAGATAGGCACTCACCGGAGTAGGGGCGGCCATAGCACCAGGAAGCCAGAAGTGCAGTGGGAAGATCGCTGACTTCGACAGCGCTCCGAGCAGAATCAGGTACACGGCGACCGTGACGAGCGTTCCCTCGGGCGGATTGGCTATGAGTTCAGAGAGCAACGGGGTGCCGCTCACCTGAACCATCAGCACGAAGCCAACGAGCATCGAAAGCCCACCAAGGGTGGTAATCATCAGAGCCTGCAGCGCCGCCGAGTTCGCCGTCCGCAAGCGCGCTACGTGACCGATGAGCAGGAAGGAGAAGACAGTAGTGGCTTCCCAGAAGACGAAGAGCAGGTAGACGTTATCTGCGACGACAAGGCCAAGCATGCTCATCGCGAAGCCCATGAATACAGCGGCAAAACGCGGAATGCCAAGCTCGGCATCGTCGAAGTAGAACGCGCAGTACAAAAGCACAAGGGCGCCGGCCCCGGTCACCAACAGCGCAAACAGCGCCGACAGGGGGTCCAACCGCAGAGTGAGGCCAACGTCGAGCTGCGGTATCCAGTCGAGATGCTCAACGAGCACCTCTCCCCCAAACGCTGCGAACGAGAGCGACACGAATACCGCGAAGGCGCCCGCCATGACAGCAGCGAGCAGGAGGAACGCTTTACGCCCCAACCGCTTCGTGAGCGGGTGTGCAATGAGAGAAACGAACGCGAGAAGGAGAATAACACCCATCATCGCGCCCATTGGCTGCCTACTTTCGCGTCTGTTGTACTTCGGCCCAACCTACAGTTTAACTGAAGTTGGTAGTACGGCATGCCGTAGCTCCGAAAAGCATCCAAAAATGACGCGACACGCAAAATAGGTCTTGAAATGACGAAAGGCCCCGGAGCGCAATTGCTCCGAGGCCTTCCTCAACAAAATGTTCGGCGGTGTCCTACTCTCCCACGAGGTCCCCCTCGCAGTACCATCGGCGCTGTCAGCCTTAGCTTCCGGGTTCGGAATGTGACCGGGCGTTTCCCTGACGCTATAACCACCGAAACTCTA
>JAGNOB010000070.1 GCA_017990305.1 Leucobacter sp. | reverse complement strand
GACCGATGGGACTCGTTTGAGGAGGGGATCGAGGTCGGCGGCAACGTCGTCCTTGTAGACGAGCAACATGTCAGCGGCTCCAAGCGAACTGACCGCGTTCTCGTAGCTGAGCATGTGGCCGATACCGTTCTGGTTCGGCGGGGCAGACGTGATCTCCTCGTTCTCGAGGACTGTGAGTCCGAGCTCCGGAAGGACAATCTGATAGATCGACTCATCTGAGATGACCGTAAAATTGTCGCTCGGGGCGTGGATCACGGATACGACCTTGCCCTCAGTTGCCGCACCGATTCGCTCTTTCGCATCAGCGACTGCCTTCTCATAGCCCGCAATTGCTTCGTCCGCCTGATGATCGCGGCCAAGGAGTGAGAGCTGGTCGGTCATTGCGGCGAACGGGGTGCCCGCAGAGGCACCTGCGACTTCGAGCCCGTCATTGACGGCGAGGACAGGAGCAATCTCATCGAGCTTGAAATCCTCACCCTCGTAGAAGTTCCACCAGCCAACGCCGACCACGATGAGATCCGGCTTGTACGACGCGATCTCCTCCCGATTGAGGTCGAACGCGGTGTTCTTCAGATGTGCAACGTCATCACCGATGAGCGGTGATAGTGGACTGTCAGTGCCGTACGCGGTTGCAACGAGCGGGTAGTCGGCGAGCAGCGCCATTTCGAGGCCGCTGCGGCTGTCAAGGACGACGACGCGCTGCGGATCAGCAGGAATATCGGCCGAGTAACCCTCGTAGCTGAAGCTGATTGTCTCACTCGAAGAAGCGCCCTCTGATGCTTCCGGCGATGCCTCGCCGGAAGCGCAACCCGAGAGCAGGCCGACGGCAACCGCCGCCGAGATCAACGCGTACCCGCGGCGTCGGCCCGGCCGCCTGAGCGGCCGACGAATGGGGGACTTGGATGCAAGTGGCATGGAACTCCTAGAAGAGGGTGAAGGTGTGGGCGCGACGATGGCTGGGCAACGGGTGGCCCCGCAACTATGGGGCCGGGAGGCGGGCGCCACAACCATGGCCCGGGAAAGACTGCTCGGGTACCGGGCTCAGCTCGTCGTACCTTCCAAGCTACGCAATGCTTGTGGTGCGAAGCGGACGAGGCGCGTCGCGTTCGAGACGGGGCGCGGCCGCTGACGAGGAGACACCGGAGCCGCCACTTCGGTCGCGGCCGAGAGGAACGACGGTTGGAGTCCCGGCGACCGGATCCGGCACGATGCGGCAGGCGAGTCCGAACACCTCTGAGACGATGTCCTCTGTGACGACAGCCTCGGGTGGCCCCTCGGCCACGATCCGCCCGTCTTTCATCGCGATGAGGTGTGTTCCGTAGCGTGCAGCCTGGTTGAGGTCGTGCAGTACCGCAACAAGCGTGTTTCCCGCGAGGTGCAGATCAGTGAAGAGCTCGAGCAGGTCGATCTGGTGCGCGATGTCGAGAAACGTGGTTGGCTCGTCGAGCAGCAGTAGTGGAGTCTCTTGAGCGAGCACCATCGCTACCCAGACTCGCTGCCGTTGCCCGCCTGACAGTTCGTCTACCAGTCGTGTGGACAGTTCGGTGACCCCGGTCGCCGCCATCGCGCCGAGCACTGCTTGCTCGTCACGGTCAGTCCACTGCCTGATGATGCCCTGATGTGGGTATCGCCCGCGCGCGATGAGGTCAGCTACTGAAATGCCGTCGGGTGCGAGGGAGCTCTGCGGGAGTAGACCGAGTCTCCGGGCGACGTCTTTGGCCTTGTACGTTGAGATGCTCTTCCCGTCGAGCAGCACCTGCCCGGCGGAGGGCTTGAGCAACCTGGAGAGTGCGCGTAGCAGCGTGGACTTGCCGCAGGCATTCGGGCCGACGATGACAGTGAATGAACCGTCAGGGATTTCGACCGAGAGTTGTTCTGAAATGGTGTTCTGGTCGTAGCCGATCGTTGCGTTTTCCACGCGCAGTGTGGCCGGGCGATGTGTGGTCATAGGTGTCCTTCGGAGTGTCGGAGGGCGCGCATCAGAGGCGCCTTCTCGCTTCATGGATGAGGAGCCAGATGAGGTAACCGCCGCCTATGACAACCGTGACCGTACCGACCGGGAGCATCGCGGGTAGCGCATGCAATGCCACGTAGTCGGACGCCGAGAGCAGCACGGCGCCCATGAGAGCGGCTGCGGGGACGGAGATGCCTGCTGTGCGGGTGACGCGGCGAGCAATCTGCGGCGCGGCAAGCGCGACGAACGAGATCGGACCCGCGGCGGCAGTGACAGCTGCAATGAGTGCAACCGAGAGCAGCATGAGTGCGAGACGGGTGGGTTCGACCCGAACGCCGAGTGCCTGCGCCGCATCGTCGCCGAGCTCGAGCTGCTTGAGGGGGCGCGACAGCGCGAGGGTCGCGATGAGAAGAATCGCTACGACGATGCTACCCGCGCCTGTCTGATCCCAAGTCATGCCGTTCAACGAACCCGCGCCCCACACCGCAGCGACGAGGGCGGTGTCGAGGTCAGCGGTGAGAGTAAGCCAGGTGTTGAGCGAGCTGAGCATTGCAGACACCGCGATGCCTGCAATTATCAACCGGAATCCTTGCACGCCGCCCTTGAACGCAAGCAGATAGACAACAGCGGCGCTCCCGAGACCCCCGATGAGCGCTCCGAGAGCAACGTCAACGTAGGTCCCATTGAACACGATCATCACGATGATTGCCCCGGTGTACGCTCCTGCGGAGAAGCCGAGAATATCTGGGCTCGCAAGCGGGTTCCTTGTCAGCGATTGAAAGACCGCCCCGCTCGCTCCGAGGGCAGCCCCGAACGTGATGGCAGCTAGTGCACGTGGCATCCGCCACTCGACGACGACGGTACGCGTGAAGTCCTCAACGCCGGAGGTGAGTGCGTGCCACACCTCTGTGAGTGTGAGCGGATACTCGCCGCTGACGAGCGCTGCGACCCCGATCATCAACGCGATAACCGCGAACATTGTGCATGCGATGACCCCGCGCACGTCGAACCGTATCCATACATTGCGGACGCGGAACCGGCGCACCTTGCGCCCGAAGTCAATCTGGCCGGGCGTTCCCTTATGCGCGTGCGTTGTGCTCACAGGCTGCTTGTCTTTCTTCTGCGGATCAAAATGATCAGGACGGGCGCGCCAACGAATGCGGTGACGATGCCGACTGGCACCTCTGCCGGTCGCATAATGAGACGCCCAGCGATGTCTGCGACGAGCAGCAGGATCGGGGAGAGCGCCACCGTGTAGGCGAGGATCCATCGCTGGTCTGGCCCGACAATCCAGCGAGCGACGTGCGGCACCATCAGCCCGACGAATCCGATGGGCCCCGCGATGGCTGTTGCGCCGCCGGCGAGGAGCGTCACTGCGATGATGACGAGGATACGGGTGCGTAGGACGTTCGCGCCGAGCGCGGCCGCCAGGTCTTCGCCGAGAGCGATCGCGTTCAGGGGGCGTGCGACAACGATCGCGATCATGAGTCCGACCCCGAGGAGCGGCAGAACAGGCCAGACGGTGTCGAGGCCGCGGCCGACGATCGTGCCGGCACCCCAATTGCGCATCTTGTCGAAGGCCTCGGGGTCGAGTAACGTGAGTGCGCTCGTGAGGCCACTGAGAGCGGCTCCGAGTGCGACGCCTGCGAGTACGAGTCGGAGTGGATCCGCGCCACCCCTGCCGGCAGAGCCAATCGCGTAGACCGCGATTGTCACGATGAGCGCGCCGGCGAAGGCAAACCAGACGTATCCTGAGATTGTCGATACGCCGAAGAGCCCGACGCCCAAGGCGACCGCGAACGAAGCTCCCGCGTTCACTCCGAGGATCCCGGGGTCAGCGAGTGGATTGCGCGTGAGTGCCTGGATCAGGGCTCCGGCGACGCCGAGTGCGACCGCGACGACGATTCCGACGACGGTGCGCGGTATGCGCAGATCCCGAATCACGAAGTGGTCCTCGACACTGCTGGGTGCCGTAACGGCATCCCAGATGACGTCAAACGGGATCTCCCGTGAACCAATGACGACGCTCGCCAGCGCAACGCCCGCGAGCGCCGCAAGTATGCCCGCAAGTGTCATGCTGCGTACGAGATTGCTGCGGGCCAGGCCGTGGGGAGGGGCGCCGGTGGTTGAAAGCTGGGGAGGCATTGGCGGGTGGAAGCTCCAGGGTCGACCGGAATGGGGAGGTGCAGTCCTGTGGGCGCACTGCCTTCGACGTTACGGCGCGCTCTTCGATGCTGGGGGACACGCTGTGTTCCGAATGAGACAGCAGCGCCCGCTTGGCGGGCTGTCGTGCTCAGATGCGTTCGGCGAGTTCGCCTGGGGTGTAGCCGACGGTCTTGCGGAAAGCTGACACGAATGCGCTTGTCGTGCTGTAACCGACGCGACGCGCGACGACTTTCACACTCATGCCCCCGCTGAGGTGGCCGAGCGCTGAACGCATGCGGACGAGACGACGCCACTGAGCGAAGCTCATCGCAATTTCGTTGCTGAACGCGCGTGTGAGCGTGCGGGATGTCATGTTAAGGATCGATGCCCACTGTTCCAGCGACCGGTCATCGGCCGGGTCGCTCAGGATCATTTCGACGAGGAGCGCGAGGCGGCGGTCCTCAGGAAGGGGGATGTCGAGTTCGAGGTCGTCTGAGATGTGAAGCATGTCGACGCAGACCTGTTGGGCGCGGACACGCTCCTCGATCGACATTGGCGAGCGCCAGAGGTGGATCAGAAGCTCTCTGACGGCTGGTGGCACGCGCACAGCAACCGGCCGGTCCCATGGCTTGTGCCAGGCCTCAGGGGCGAAGTAGGTCGCCCGGACCTCAGTGCTCTCGCGCGAGGATCCCTGATGGCTGACGCCCGCGGGGATCCAGAGCCCGACACCTGGCGCGACGGTCCACTGCTTGCCGTCAGCGACCATGGCAACGACGCCGCGATCGGTCCACAGGAGTTCGTGCTCAGGGTGGGCGTGCGCGGGCCAGGTTGTCGCGTGCCCGGGGGCCACGATCTTTGTGCGCAAGAGGAACGGGGAGCTTACGTGGTGCTCCGTACTGGGGAAGCTGGCCAGCGGCGGCCGCACATCGAGCAACGTCATGAACACCTCGGGAATCGTGGATAACTTAGGTTCACCTTACATTAATCAGATGAACTCATCACGCTTCGAGTGGCGCCGTTGCGCGAGGTGAAGTGGTTCTCTGCTTTTTATGGACTGTGGTCCATCTTGAATGAGATATTGAGGCATTATTAAATGTTCATCAATTACTAATCTTTACCAGAAACTCCAGATCGGAGCTGGTTATTGGTGCCCGTCTGAATAAATTTCGGCGCGTCGCGGATGGTATTCCCGACGAGATTGGATTAGTGTCAATCTCGTCGATAAATTGTGCGCTACATATCTGCACGATTGGCAGTATCGATCGGGCAACCCTTAGCAAGCAATCCAGCCGCCGTGGCCATCCACCGGGCTTGAACGCTTCGAGGTGCCGAGCAAGCAAGAGTGCGTGCAGATGAAGCATGCGGAGGAAGTGGTAGTAGAGATGTCCTTGCCAGCCCAGGCAGGCAGACCTCGTGATGAGGCCCTGACAGAACGGGTCCTCTCTGAGGTGGCGACGCATATCCTGAGTGACGGGCTTCCGGCACTGAGGATCGAAGCTATCGCCCAGCGTGCCAAGACGACGAAGCCGGCGATCTATCGGCGCTGGCCGAAGCGTGCAGACCTCATTCTTGACGCCATCGAGCGTATTTATGCGGTCGGGGAGCTGCCGGATACTGGCGACCTCCACGGCGACCTTGCGGCCTATGTGAACTATCAGCCGGTTGTTGGCGGGGCCGACGGTGCGACGCTGCAGAATTTCGCATACACCGTGCTCAGCCCGGAGGTGCTCCCCGGGTTCATTGCGCGCTTCGGCAAGGCGCGGCGGGAGCTGGGAGCAGAAATCCTCACCCATTGGGTGGAACGAGGGGCACTTCCGAGGAACCTCGATGTCGACCTGGTGCTCGACAGTGTGCTCGGTGTCCTCGTGTTTCGGAACCTGCTCCTCGGCAAACCCGTGAGCCCTGCGGAGTACGACCAACTGCTCGGATCCCTCATTTTGAATCCGCCCGTCACTACCCGCGCCTAGCCCGCCCACGCCGACCAGGGAGTCGGCGGCGCGGATGTCAGGCGCTGGCGGTAAAGTTGACCCGTGGCAGCATCTAAGATTTCTAAGCTCGAGTGGATGGACGTAACGCCCGCACCGGTGGTGCTGGTGAGCGGTCCCGAGGAGTTCTTTGCGGATCGGGCCTCGCAGCGGCTTCGTGACATTCTCCGCGAGGCGCACTCTGAACTCGAGGTGCACGACATCGATGCCGCGAGTTACGGAGCTGGCGAGCTCTTTACTATTGCGAGCCCCTCGCTGTTTGCGGAACCTCGCTTGATCCGTGTGAGCGGCGTTGAGAAATGCTCCGACGCGTTCATCGAGGACGCGAAGCGTTACATTGCCGACCCAGCAGAGGACACAACACTCGTGCTCCGGCACACCAGCGGGCAGCGGGGCAAGGCGCTCCTCGACGCCGTGCGCAAGACTCAGGGCGCTGTTGAAGTGCTGTGTCCCGAACTCAAGAAGGACCAAGAGCGCCTCGCGTTCGCACAGGGTGAGTTCCGGCGCCTCGGGGCGCGTGCCACCCCAGGTGCGGTTCGGATGCTTGCGGCCGCATACTCCTCGGGCAGCGTTGCCGAGCTTGCTGGCGCCTGCGCCCAGCTCATCTCCGATGTTGGCGCTGAGATCACCGAGGACCAGGTCAACCGTGCAACGGAGGGCAGGGTAGAGGCGAGTGGCTTCAAAGTCGCAGACGCCGCTGTCGCCGGGAAGCGGGCCGACGCACTTGTGCTGCTCAGGCAAGCGATGCTTGGAGGCACGTCGCCTATCCCGATCCTCGCCGTACTGAACATGAAGCTTCGTGGCATGGCTCGGGTGTATGGAGCGCGAGGGTCGTCCGGCCAACTCGCGAAGCAGTTTGGCATGGCGCCATGGATGGTTGATCGTGCCCTGAAGGATATCCGCGGCTGGCGCGAGGAAGATCTCGCGCGAGCGATCGATCTTGCGGCCGAGACCGAATGGAACCTGAAGGGCGGAAGCCGCGATCCCGAGTACGCGATTGAGCGGTTTGTGTCGTTCGTTGCGCTCCGTGGCCGAGACAGCTGACGGCAGCTAGCGCTGGGGCAGAACAGCAGTCACCCTGTGGTAGCTGTGCCGCCCCAGCGCATCGACGCTGCGAAGCAAAAATGGCTCAGGCCCCGCCAAAGCGGGGCCTGAGCCAGAAAGCTGGGTTGCTTAGATCTTTGCGACCTGAGCTGCAAGCTTCGACTTGCGGTTCGCAGCCTGATTCTTGTGAATCACGCCCTTCGAAACGGCCTTGTCAAGCTTGCGGGTTGCGACCTTCAGCGCCGACTCGGCTGCAGCCTTGTCGCCAGCGGTCACTGCATCACGCGTCTTGCGGATGACGGTGCGGAGCTCGCTCTTGTGCGCGCGGTTGCGCTCAGTCGCCTTAGCGTTGGTCTTGATGCGCTTGATCTGCGACTTAATATTTGCCACGTTGGGTTGGTTCCTTCAGTTGAGGTCAATCGGGTTGATCCGCGCGGTGAGAGAGGGCACCTAACGGGGGTGTGGATTGAACCACACGCAAGTCAAGAACTTACTTTAGCAGATC
>JAGNOB010000069.1 GCA_017990305.1 Leucobacter sp. | reverse complement strand
CGCTGCACTGTGCCTGATCGCGGGGACTGCCGGGCAGAACCTCCTGCCCAACGTCTTCCTCGGAGTCGCAATCGCGACTTCGACGCACGCTGCTCTTGGCTCCTTCGGCGCTGTTTGGCGGCAGGATCCGCTCGACGTTGTGCTGCTACTCGCCCAGGCTGCACTCATCGTCGTAGCGTTCCGCGCCCTCCTCACGAGTCAGTCAGAGCCGCCAGCTAGACCGCTCGCGGGCCTGTTCGTGTTTCCGGTACTGCTCGTGTTGCAGCTCGCACTGGCAAACGTTGGCCGTGGGTCGACCGTGAATCTGCTCTGGGGTCCGTTCTTCGTTGTCGTCGGTGTCTGGCTGGCCGTCGTATTCGCGTTCCTTCCACAGTCGCGCCGCCGCCCGTGGGTTTCGGCGGCAGTCTTCCTCGCCTCGGTGCTCGTCACTGTGCCGCTCGAGGTGACCCGGGGAGGAATCCCGGGTCAGCTCAGCCTGTGGTCGCTCGCTGCGTGTGCGCTCGGTCCGGCTGCGCTTGCCAGGCTTGTCACCGTCGCTGGCAGTGCGGGCAGTGCCCGCCGCGCGGCACTCGCGACTGGGGCGGGAGGCGTCGTCTGGGTGGTGTTCCTCTTCCTGTTCTACGCGGGATACGATCTGGGGTACCGCGCAGACTGGGGTATCGTCGCCCTCGCCGCGCTGATCACGGCTGTCGCCCTCGTGCAGCGAACCGGCGGGCCAGACATCACTCGCGCAGCGGCGGCAGCCGACGCAGTCGAGCCCGGCATTCGCTGGCGCCCGTTAACCGGGACGGTAGGCATCATCGCCGCATTCGCCGCGGCGATCACGGTACTCGGCCCCCCGCTCACCGTGCAGGCACTCGATGAGCGGCCCGTCCCACAAGCTGACGCCGACACTGCCCACCCTGCCGCTTCCGCGAACACCCTTACGGTCGCGGCATACAACGTCCGCATGGGCTACGGCATCAACGGTGTCTTCGACCCCGTCGGCGTCGCCGAGCAAATCCGTGATAGCGGCGCGCAGGTGGCTATGCTCAGCGAGGTCGACCGCGGCTGGCTGCTCAACGGCGGGCAGGATCAGCTCGCGATTCTCGCTCGGCTACTCGATATGCAGCTCGTCTTCGGGCCCGCCGGCGACCAGGTGTGGGGAGACGCGATCCTCACCTCACTGCCGCTCGGGAACGCGGGGGCTACGCCCCTCCCGATGTTCGACTCGCTCACCGGCGCAGCCATGACCCAGGTCAGCGTCGCCTGGCGCGGGAAGCAGATCGGACTCATTTCAACGCACCTACAGCCCGATGCAGACGGCGCCACCCTCAGGCAGGCGGAGGTGTTCGCCGGGGCCATGACCGAGACGGCAGCCCGCGGCCCAATGATCGCCGGCGGTGACCTGAACACCGAGCCGGGAAGTGCCGCATGGCGAGCGCTGCTCACCGCTGGCGCTGCTGACGCGCTCGAGGACCACCGCCCGGCCCCGACATGGTCAGCGGAGAATCCGCAGCAGCAGATCGATCACCTGTTTGTTTCTGACCTCGAAATTCTCGATGCTGGCGTCGTTGAGTCTGAGCTCTCCGATCACCTGATGGTGACCGTCACCGTGCGGTAACTTCGTCAGGCACGGCTAGCGCGCACTCGCCGCCCTACGCACCCGCGCGAGATGCATGTCTGTCTGTGCGAGTGCCGACACCCGCGACACGATGGGCAACGCGTCCCAGCCGCCCGTCCACGTCAGCCGGCTGGCAAGGTCCCAGACCGTGAGGTCAGGCTCCGCCGCGAGCACCTCCGCTGCTTGGGCAGTGCGTGCCTCGTGATGGGTACGGATCTGGTTGCACCGGGCGCCGAGGCTCGCGAACCTGAACCCGTGCCCCGGCAGCGCCTCAGCGTGCGCGTATGGCGCAAGGCGCTCCAGGGAGTCGTAGTATTCCCCAAGCGGATCAGCGGTACGACGTCCACCGAGCGCGATCCCAGGGTTGATGAGCGGGAGTACGTGATCCCCTGTGAAGACTGCGTCTTCACCTTCGAGAGCGAGGCAGATGTGTCCTGTCGTGTGTCCGGGGGTGTGAACCACCGTGGCACGATAGCTGCCGAGGTCGAGCATCTCGCCGTCGCTCACCTCTTCATCGACAATGACGGCGCTCCCGAAGTCTGCACGGGAGGTCGCAATCGCGAGCAACGCGGCCCGCGATTCCTCCGGGACACCCCACTTTCCGAGCATGTCACCGACATCGTGGCCCGCTGAGAACTGCAGCCCCTCGGAGATCGCTTCGGCTTCAGCGGCGTGCATGCGCACCGTCGCACCGGAGGCCTCACGAATTCGGTTCGCGAGGCCTGTGTGGTCGAAGTGTAGATGCGTGATCGTCACCGTCTCGATGTCCGCGACCTCACGGCCGAGGGCGACAATCGCTTCACGAAATGCCACCCAGTTCTCGTCGGTGTCGAGCCCTGCGTCGATGATGTGCACGGCACGCGAGCCCCCGCCCGCAAGAATCGCGTAGCTGTACGCGTACGGGGGCTGCATGCCAGGCATGTCGAGGGCGATGGCGTGGATCCCTGGACGGACCTCTTCGACGGCGGGGACCACCCGCGTTTGTAGGGCGTTCCACTGGCTATCGCTTGTGGGGCGAACGGACTCCACTGCCACACCTCCTGGTGCTTCGGGGTGGTGACGCGCGGCCGCACCGCGCGTCACCTAGCGGTTGCTGACTTTACCGAACAGGTTCGCGATGGGTGCGACAAGGAGAGGCCTCGTCACGAACCAGGCGATCGCTATCGCGACAAGCCCTGCGGCGAACATCCAGAACCCAAACCACCCCGCGCCGTCGTTGCCGGCGTACATGTGGTTGAGGTTACGGAGCGCGCCCGTGGTCATCACGAGGAACACGTGGATGATCACAAACACGACGAAGAACAGCATCGTCGGGTAGTGGAGCACCCTCGCGAGCTGAGCCGGGAAGACCTTGTCGAGCTTCTCGTTGTTCTTCGGCCACCACTCACTCATACGCACACCGGTAATCGCGGCGATGGGTGCTGCGATGAACACAATGATGAAGTACATGAGCTGCTGGAGCGCGTTGTAGTTCACCCACCCGTTCTCCACAGGCCAATCGAGCGTGAGGTACTGCAGCATCGCTGAGGCCGCATTCGGGAACACTTCCCAACTTGTCGGCACGATGCGCGCCCAGTGCCCGGTAGCGAAGAGCAGCACCACGAAGATGATGCCGTTCGCGAGCCACAGCAGATCGATGCTCGTGTGCAACCAGAGGTGGATCGAGATCTTCTTGCCACCGCGCTTCGGAGTGTAGAAGGCCTCGGGCTTCTGCTGGTGGCGCACGGTGAGCCCGGTGCGCACGATGAGCACCATGAAGAACAGGTTCAGGAAGTGCGTCCAGCGCGCCCACGCTGGGAATCCCTCGTCGGCGACAACGGCCGGGTGGTATTCGCCCGGGTAACGTTCGACGAACTCGGGGACGCCCGGCAGGGTCGTCACGCCACGAGCTGCGAGCACGATGACGCCAGCGAGCACGATGAGCCCTGCAACGCCGAGGGAGCCGAGCTTCACCCACTGCGAGAGTGAGCGCGAGCCGATCATGCGGGGTTCGCGCTTTGGCTTCGCGGGTGCGGCCGCAGCGGGCTTCGAGGCTGGCGGCGCGGCCGGAGCCTGAGCAGCAGCCGGGGCGGCCGGCGCCTGAGTAGCAGCGGCAGCAGCCGGAGCGGCCTGAGCCACAGCGGCAGCCGGAGCGGCGGCGGGAGCGGCCTGAGCCGCGGCGGCAGGAGCAGCCGACGCAGCCGGAGCTTCGGTCGCGGCGGGTGCTGAAGCCGGCGATGCGGGAGCGGAAGCCGCAGCTGTCGCGACGGGAGTGACCACTGCCCGTTCAGGGGCGAAGCCCTCAGCCGGCCATGGTTCGCCGCCCGCAACGCGTGGCAGCCCCCTGCGAAGCGGGGTACTACCGAGCACAACAGCCGCTGCCTCTGGCGCTGCGGTCGGAACCGAAGCAGCAGTGGCGGCGTGATCCACAGCAGCTGGAGCCGCATCAGCGGCCTCAGTTGCAGCGGCTGGCGCCGTGCTTGACGCCTGCTGGGGTGCCGTCGCCGCAGCGGGTGCGCCCCCTCCGGTCACAACTGTTCCCTCGGGCGCGAAGCCCTCGGCGGGCCACGGCTCTCCTCCTGCAACACGCGGGAGGCCTCGCCGCAGCGGCGCAGCGCTAAGCACGACAGGTGCTCCCGGCGCGGCAGCCGGGATCGCAGCAGCAGTATCAGGCACCGTTACCGCGGTGGCATCGGCTGCGGGCGGAACTACCGCCTGCGCAGGCGCCTCCGCTTCGACGGGCGCAGCAGGAGCCGCGGCCGCAGGAGTCGGAGCCGCTGCCACGGCGACCGCTGGTGCTCCAGCGAGCGTTCCGGTGGCGGGCCACGGCTCGCCACCGGGAACGCGGGGCAACCCGCTTCGAATCGACTGGGAGTAGCTCGCCATAGCTACTGCTGCCTTCCTTCGAGGGCACTCAGCAGCTGGGGCACGACCGTGAACACGTCACCGACGACCCCGAAGTCGGCAACGTCAAAGATCGGTGCGTCGCCATCCTTGTTGATCGCGATGATGTTCTTAGCCGTCTGCATGCCAGCACGGTGCTGGATAGCTCCGGAGATTCCAAGGGCGATGTACAGCTGCGGCGAGACCGAGACCCCGGTCTGGCCGACCTGGTATGACGCGGGAACGAAGCCAGCGTCGACTGCCGCACGCGATGCGCCGATTGCGGCTCCCAGGGCGTCTGCGAGCTGCTCAACAAGTTCGAACTGCTCCTTCGATCCGAGTCCGCGACCGCCTGAGACGACACGGTTTGCGCCTCGCAGCTCGGGTCGGGATGACACCTCGGTGACGGCCTCGAACGAGTCCACTCGACCCGCTGGTGCGCCGGAGTCGGTGACGGTGAGCGGCTCGGCGGTAGCGGTCTGTGCCGCGGCGCGTGCGTCGACGGATCCCTGGCGGATCGTGATGACAGGGGCGCCGAACGTCGACGCTGAGGTGACGTTATAGGCGCCACCGTAGACGGAGTGCTGCGCAACGACACCGAGGTCGTCACGGGCGACGCCGATGGCGTCGACCGCGAGCGCTGCGCGGGTGCGTGCGGCGAAGCGTGCGGCGGTGTCGCGACCGTTCACCGAGTGCGACACGAGCACCGCGTCTGGCTGCACGAGGGTGGCGGCGGCCTGCAGTGCGTCGACTGCGAAAGCGCCGAGACCGGCGCCCTCCGGCGGCGTCGCAACGAGCACGCGCGTCGCGCCAGCCGCCGCTGCATCAGCTGCGAGCGATTCGGGCCCGATGACGAGCGCGACCGGAGCGCCAGCGAGCGAAGCAGCGCCGAGCAGGCCTGCGGCTGCGTCTTCGAGCGCGCCGGATGCTTCAGCTTCGAGAACGACGAGGATAGAGTCCTGTGCAAAATCAGTCATGGTCTTTTACCCTTCGCCCCTACACCAGTCGGTTTTCAATGAGGTAGTTCGCAAGCTGCGTGCCGGCGTCTCCCTCGTCAACGATCTTCACACCAGCGGAGCGGGCGGGCTTCTCGGCGACCGTGAGCATGATCGAACGCGCGGCAGCCGGATCCTCGGGGTCGACCCCGAGGTCGGCGAGCGAGACAACCTCGAGCGGCTTCTTCTTCGCGGCCATGATGCCCTTGAAGTTCGCGAAGCGCGCCTCAGGCAGCGCCTCGGTGATCGAGATTACCGCGGGGAGATCCGCGGAGACTTTCTGCACTCCGCCGTCCACCGGGCGGGTGCCTGATACGCCGGTTGCCGTGATCTCGACCTCGCTGAGGCCCGTGAGGCCGGGAACGCGGAGGTGCTCGGCGAGCATCGCGGGAACCGCGCCGCCGGTGCCGTCGGTTGAGGCGTTGCCCGCGATGACGAGGTCGAAGCCCGCACGCGTGAGCGCCTTCGCAAGCACCTCTGCGGTGAGCCCGAGGTCGGCTCCAAGCAGGCCCTCGTCAACAACGTGAATCGCGGAGTGCGCGCCCATACCGAGCGCCTTGCGGATTGTGCCGCCGGCGCTCTCGGGAGCGACGGTGAGCACGACGACGTCGGTGCCCTCGTTCGCGTCGGCAAAGGAAAGAGCGGCTTCGAGCGCGCGCTCACCGATCTCATCAACGACAGTGTCGGAGGCAGCGCGATCCGCGAGCCCTGTCTCGAGATTCAGTTTTCGATCCCCGTACGTGTCGGGGACCTCCTTGACTAGCACGACAATCTTCATCGATTCTCCTTCACTCGGCCTGGCGGCCTGGAATCTTCACGGGCCGCAGCACCGCTCAGCGCCCGGTGGGGCGCACTTTTTTCCTCGTAAACGCATCATACGTGAGGGAGTGCCTCAAAGTGGAAATTGTTGCGCCACCCACCGGAAACTGCGACCCAACGGTGACCTGGGCTGTTGCTTTCGACTACGCCTGCTCCTCGGCGCGCTCGGCGGCGGCGAGGGTCTCGGCGTCGGGAACGTAGCCGTCGATGTGCCGCTCGTCCAGACCGTTGTACGCGGAGAGGGGGCGGATCAGCGCGTTCGACGCGGTCTGCTCCATCACATGCGCGGTCCAGCCGGTGACGCGCGAGGCGATGAAGAGCGGCGTGAAGGTGAGCGTGTCGAACCCGATGAGGTTGTACGCCGGCCCCGACGGGTAGTCGAGGTTCGGGTAAATCCCCTTGCGCGACACAAATTCGCCCTCGAGCGCGTCGTAGAGCGCGGCAACGTCGGGGCGGTCGTAGTGCTCCACGAGCGTGTCGAGCGCGGCCTTCATCGTCGGGACGCGCGAGTCACCGCGCTTGTAGACGCGGTGGCCGAAGCCCATGATCTTGCGCTTCTCAGCGAGTGCGGCATCGAGCCACGGCACGACCTGCTCAGCCTCGCCGATCTCGTCGAAGATGTGCATAACGGCCTCGTTCGCGCCGCCGTGCAACGGGCCCTTCAGCGCACCAATAGCGCCGACAATCGCCGAATAGAGGTCGGAGAGCGTTGACGTGATGACGCGAGCCGTGAACGTCGATGCGTTGAACGAGTGCTCGGCGTACAACGTCATTGAGCGGTTGAAAGCCTCGACCACGACCTCGTCAGACTCCTCGCCGAACGTCATCCACAGGAAGTTCGCGGCGTAGTCGAGATCATCGCGCGGCTCGACGAGCGCCTCGCCGCGGCGGCGGCGCTGCCCGTAGGCAACGATCGCGGGAAGCGCCGCGTACAGCCGCACGCTCCGCGCCAAGTTCTCCTCAGGGCTACCAGCTGCATCGAGCACCGATCCGCTGCCAGACACGTCGGACGCGCCGATGACGCTCACCGCCGTGCGCACTTCGTCCATTGGGTGCGCCTCGACCGGCAGCAGGTCGATTGCTGCCTTGACGTTGTCGGCGAGCGCACGGTGGCGCCGCTCCTCCGCCCGCAGCTCGGCAAGCTGCTCCCCGGTCGGCAATTCGCCGTTCCAGAGGAGATACGCGACGGCTTCAAACGGCTGGGTTGCCGCAAGTTCCTGCACGGGATAGCCGCGATACAGCAGGCTATTGCTCTCTGGGTTGACCTTCGAGATCGCCGTGAAGTCGGCGACGACCCCTGCGAGGCCCTTCTGAATTTCTGTCACGATAAGCTCCTTCGCTTGTGCTGCGGGCGGAGAGCGCGGTTAGCGCTCTACCTCGAAATTGAACACGCTCGTATCGAAGTGGTTGTACCCCTCGTAGTCAATCAG
>JAGNOB010000068.1 GCA_017990305.1 Leucobacter sp. | reverse complement strand
CCCCAGACTCCGCAGATCGCTGAATTCGGAGCGCGCGAACGCTTGGCAATACTGTTGCTGCTCGGCTCCTGCTTCATCGCAGTGATGAACGAGACGGTGATGGGTGTCGCGACCGCGCCACTCATGCGCGAGCTGAGCATCTCTGCCGCGCAAGCGCAGTGGCTCACCACGGCCTACATGCTGACGATGAGCGTAATTATTCCAATGACGGGGCTGCTCATCCAACGGCTCTCGACCCGCACGCTTTTCGCAGCAGCAATGTCAGTGTTCACGGTCGGGACGCTCATCGCCGCGCTCGCACCGGGCTTCTCACTCCTGCTCGTCGGTCGGGTGGTGCAGGCCGCGGGAACAGCGGTGCTCAGCCCGTTGGTGATGACGACGATCGCGACGGTGGCACCGCCAGGGCAACGGGGCCGCCTCATGGGGTACGTGTCGGTTGTGTTTGCCTCAGCCCCCGCCTTCGGGCCCGTGCTCTCGGGGCTCGTATTGCAGTGGCTCAACTGGCGGTGGCTGTTCGTTGTAATGCTCCCGATCGCGCTCATCGCGCTCATCGTCGGTGTGTGGTTCATGCCGAGCGTCGGCGTGCGTCGCCGCGTGCGCATCGATGCACTCTCGATCGTTCTCGCAGGCTTTGCCTTTGGCGGAATCGTGTACGGTCTGAGCGCTGTCGGATCGCTCGCTGTGGGAGCGCCGACGCTTTCGCCGTGGATCCCGCTCGCCGTAGGCGCGGTGGGCATTGTGAGTTTCGTCTGGCGGCAGCTGGTGCTCCAGCGGGAAGACCGAGCTCTTCTTGACCTTCGTGTTTTTCTGCGGCCGACATTCGCCCGGTCGATGATCGTGTTTGTAGCGAGCAGCGTCTCGCTCTTTGGCGTGCTGTTCCTACTGCCGCTGTACGCACAAAACGTGCTCGGGTTCGGCCCGCTCGTGACGGGGCTGATCGTGCTCCCTGGCAGCATCGTATCGGCCGCGCTGGCACCCGTGGTTGGACGGCTCGTCGATGCACGCGGCGGAAAATGGGTGCTCGTCGCCGGCACCGCGATCACTGCGCTCTCACTGTGGTCGATGATGCTGTTCGGGGAACACACGCACATCGCACAGTTGTTCGCCACGAACCTCCTGATGAACATTGGCCTTGCCGGCGTCTTCACACCGATCTACGCCATGGCCTTAGGGTCGTTGCCCGCGAGCCTTGCGTCGCACGGCAGCGCGACGCTGAACACCGCGCAGCAGCTCGCTGCCGCAACCGGCACCGCGCTGCTTGTGACCCTGTTGACGCTGTTCTCGGTGCGGCATGGGGGAGTCCAGCTCGCTGAAACCCCTGCCGCGATGGTCGCCGGCCTCCGCGTCGCCTTCCTTACGAGCTCGCTCATCGCGACAGCTGGAGTTGTCATCGCGCTGTTCGTGCGAGAGACCCCCGTTCAGCGCACTGCCGGCGCGAAGCCGGTGTAGGCGGAGAAGTGAAACGGGCATAGAATATCCCTTCTATGCCTACCGCAGATCCCGCCCCCGCGTTCGACGATTCGAACACTCCCGCCGCACGTCCCTTCGGGCCCCGCGAACAGCTCGCTATCTGGCTGCTGCTCGGGTCTGCGTTTGTCGTGATCCTGAACGAAACCATCATGGGCGTTGCGCTCCCCGAGCTCATGCACACGCTCGGCATTTCGGCCTCAGAGGGGCAGTGGCTTACCACCGCGTTCCTGCTCACGATGAGTGTCGTGATCCCGATCACGGGCATGCTCATCCAGCGAGTGCCCACCCGCTCTCTCTTCATTATCGCGATGTCACTCTTTAGCGTTGGCACGCTCGTCGCTGCCGTCGCGCCTGGGCTGCCAGTGCTGCTCGTTGGTAGAGTCGTGCAGGCCTGTGGCACCGCGATCATGATGCCGCTGCTCATGACGACTGTAGTGACGCTCGTCCCACCGAACCAGCGCGGGCGACTCATGGGCCGCATCTCGATTGTCATGTCGGTCGCGCCTGCCCTTGGCCCGACGGTCTCAGGGATGATCCTCGAGGTGCTTAGCTGGCGGTGGCTGTTCCTGATTGTCCTCCCGATCGCACTCTTCGCGCTTGTGCTCGGCGGAATCCGGATGCCGAACGTTGGTGTGCGTAAACGCACCTCGATCGACCTGCTGTCGGTCGCGCTCTCCGTGCTCGGCTTCGGCGGGCTCGTCTACGGTCTCAGCGAGATCGGTGCTGCAGCAAGCGGAACCGCACTGATTTCGCCGTTCGTGCCGGCCGGCATTGGTGCCGCAGCGCTCGCGTTCTTCGTCTGGCGCCAGCTTGTGCTGCAGCGCAGTGATCGTGCCCTGCTCGACCTGCGAACTTTCAAGAGCCGCCCCTACGCGCTCTCGGTCGTGCTCATCTCGTGCGCATCGATGGCCCTCTTTGGGTCACTCATTCTGCTGCCTATCTACGCGCAGAACGTGCTCGGGTTGACGCCGCTGCAAACGGGGCTCCTGCTGCTGCCAGGTGGCCTGCTCATGGGGCTCCTTGGGCCCGTCGTTGGCCGGCTCATCGACGCCCGTGGCATCCGCCCCATGCTCATCCCGGGAACCATCATCACCGCGCTCGCGCTGCTCAGCATGGGGCTCTTCAACGAGTCAACGCAGGTCTGGCAGGTGCTCGCCACCCACCTCGTGTTGAGCATTGGGCTTGCGGGGGTATTCACGCCGCTGTTCTCAGTGTCGCTCGGGTCGCTCCCGGTAGAGCTCGCCTCGCACGGCAGCGCGATGATCTCGACGGTGCAGCAGGTCGCAGGCGCCGCCGGCACCGCGCTCTTCGTTACGGTGATGACGCTCGTATCCGTAGGGTGGGCGGATGGTGATCCGGCCGCCGTCGACGCTGAAGCTCTCGCGCACGGTACCCGGGTTGCGTTCATCATCGGCGGGTCGATCGCCTCGGTCGGCGCGATTGTTGCGCTGTTTGTACGCGAAGAAACCGTCGAGCGCGCCGAGGTGTGAGTCGGGCGCCTAACTGCCCGCTTCGACTGCCCTGAGGCCCGCAACGAGCGCCGCGAGCCCATACTCAAAGGTCTCGGTGACGGTGGAATGGTTGCGCGTCTCAGCGTAGGCGCGAGCCGCGTGTTCCGCGCTCGTGAGATGCGGGGCAAGTGTCGCGTTCTCGACGGGCCGCAGATTGTCCTCGGGCGCGAGCGAGTCGAGCGCAGATCCGATAATGAACGACTCGATGGCGACGATTGCCGGAACAATCCGGTGTTCGGGGAATCCGTCACGCACCATCGCGGAGGCGATGCGTTCGTAGTCGATGATGGACTCGACTTCGTCGTCGACCGGGAGCGTCGCGAGCGCGGCAATGATGCCAGGGTGCGCGCCAATGGTGAGGAGGTACGTCCGCGCCCACGGCAGAATCGCAACGTGCCAGGGGAGGGTGTCAAAGCCGTGGTCACCGATGCGCGACGTCAGCTGGCCGCGCATGCCAGCGATGAGCTGATCTTTGTTGGCGAAATAGTGGTGCAACGCTGAGGGGCGTACATCGAGGTTGCGAGCGAGCGCGGCGAGCGTGAAATCGGCTCCACGCACGTCGGCGAGCTTGAACGCGGCCTCGAGAATTCGTTCTCGTGAGAGAACAGCTGTGCGTGGCCTTCCAGCCGTGCGGGGGGCCTCGGTAGCCGTCGTCATTGGACTTCCTTCTCTCGCGGGCTTGCGGAGGTTATTGAATCTGCGTAAATTAAGGTTGCTCCGTGTCTCACTCGAGGATACGGGGTCTCACGAAGCGAGGGGGACACCGTGGTAGGCGCGACAGCCGATCTCATCATTGCTGGTGCACGTGTGCACACCATGGTTGAGGATGACGTCCAAACCGAACCGCGATCCATCGCGATCGCCGGCGGCCGCGTGCTCGCAGTGGGCGAAGCGGACGAGATCGCGGCGGCCTTCCGCGGTGCAAACACGCAAATGGACGACGCAACCGGCTCGACAATCACTCCCGGGCTCATCGACGCGCACCTGCACCCGATTCAGGGCGTCGAGCTGTGCCAGGGCGCCGATCTTGGAAGTGTTCGTTCCATGCGCGAGCTCCGTGACGCGCTCGCAGCCGAGGCCGCTCGGGTGCGCAACAGCGCTGCGTCGGAGTGGGTACGCGCCTGGAACCTTGACTATGCCGTGTTTGACGGAGCGCAGCTCACCTCCCGATTCGTTGACGATGCCGTCGGTGACCTGCCCGCGGTCGTCTTTTTCTTTGATTTCCACACAGCCGTCGCGAGTACCGAAGCGCTTCGCCGTTCTGGCATCACCGGCGCGCGAAGCTTCGAAGACACGTCGGAAATCGTCGTCGACGCGTCGGGCGCCCCGACCGGCGAGCTTCGCGAAGACAGCGCATACCAGCCAGTCCTCGAAGTTGCGCCGAAGCCGTCCCGCGACGAGACCCTCGCTGCAGCCCGCGCCACGTTCGCGAAGATGCGACGCTCAGGGCTGACAGGCGGCACCATCATGGACGGCAACTCCGAGACCCTCGACCTGCTCGAAGCGCTCGACTTGAGCGGCATGGGGCTGCCAGTGCGCATCGTCAGCGCCATGGACGTGAAGCCCAGCTACACCGCAGAACAGCGTGCAGCCATCGCGGCGCAGCGTGACCGCTCGGGAAACCGGTGGCGGGGCGGCGTCATCAAACTCTACGCCGACGGCGTCATCGACACGGGGGCCGGCTGGCTGTACGAACCCGACGCCGACGGCGACGGGCTGACAGGCTTCTGGCCGAACACGGAAGACTTCCAGGCAGCGGTGCGCGAGTTCACCGAAGCGGGCTTCCAGATCGCGACGCACGCCATCGGCGACCGGGCGGTCGGCGAGACAATCACCGCATACGAAACAGTCGGCTCCAGGTCACTCAGCGGCGTACCGCACCGCATCGAACACCTCGAAACGCTCGACCCGCGCGACGTCGCTCGCCTCGCCGCAACGGGGATCACCTCCTCCATGCAATTGCCGCACCTGCAGTGGCGCATTGCCGACGGCAGCGACGAGTGGGCCCGCAGGCTCGGCCCTGAACGCGCCTCCCGGGCCTGGGGAGCTGGCACTGTGCTCCGCGCTGGAGCCCCGCTCGCCCTCGGGTCCGACTGGCCGATTGCCGACCTCGACGCGCGCGTCGGCCTCGCCTGGGCGATGCTGCGCCGCGCGCCGGGCGACGTCGACGGATTTGTGTATGAACCAGAACAGCGGCTCACGGCCGCTCAAGCGCTCCACGGCTATACCCGCGGTGCAGCGCTCGCGCAGGGCGACGACGATCTCGGCATCATCCGAGCGGGCGCCCGCGCAGACCTCGCCGTCTGGGCCGAGGATCCACTTCAGGCATCGGGCGACGATCTCGCCACGCTCCCAGTGCGCGCCACCTACCTAGACGGCCTGCACACCTCGCACTCCGAGTAAACTCACCCCCACCCACCTGTGCGGGCCCTCCCGCTTTCCGAAAGGCCACCGTGGTCCAAAACACCGCACTGGCACTGTTGCCAGTCATCACCGTCCTCGTCGTGTCGGTGCTCACCAAGCGCGCCCTCCTCGGGCTCCTCTCGGGCACCGTCGTTGGCGCGATCCTCATCGGTGGCTGGGGGTTCTTCGACTCCCTCGTCGGTCTCGTCGGTTCATCGCTGTCGAACGAGACCGTGCACTGGCTCGTGCTCGTCGTCGTACTCTTCGGTATTCTCATCGCGTACTTCAATGCCTCGGGCGCAGTGAGCGACTTCGCGCGCTGGACAGAGCGCTTCGTGAACTCTCGCCGCAAATCGCTGCTGCTCACCTGGCTCCTCACCATCGCGCTGTTCATCGACGACTACCTCAACGCTCTCACCGTCGGCACCTCGATGAAGCGGGTAACTGACCGCTATAACGTGCCGCGCACAATGCTCGGAACCGTCGTGAAGATGACCTCCGCGCCGATCGCAGTCATCATCCCCTTCTCAACCTGGGCGGTGTTCTTCTCGGCACTGCTCGAGCAAGACGGGGTCACCGTCAACGGTTCAGGGTTCGGTGCGTACATCGCCGGTCTGCCCTACATCTTCTTCGGCTGGATCGCACTCGCAATCGGTCTACTACTCGCTCTCGGCGTGCTGCCGCTCGTCGGCCCACTCAAGCGGGAACAGGAACGCGTCGATCGCACAGGCGATCCACTTCCCGAAGGCCTCACCCCGGAGGAGCGCGCCTTCGAGCTCGCAGAAGACGGCGTCGAAAGCAAGCGGCCGCTGCCGTTCAACTTCCTCATTCCGATCGTCACCCTGATCCTCGTCACGATCTTCACCGAGGTCGACATTGTGAAGGGCGCCGCCGCCGCGGTCGTTGTCGCGATCATCCTCTACGTTGCACAGCGCCGCCTCACCTTCAAGGGCGTGCTTGACCAGGCATTCGAAGGCATCACAAGCATGGGCTACGTGATGGTGCTGTTCGTTCTCGCGTTCATGGTCCAGCAGATCAACATGGACCTGCAACTCGCTGACTGGGTGATTGGCGCAACAGAGCCGATCATGAACGGCGCGCTCTTGCCGGCAATCGTGTTCCTCGTGTGCGGCCTCTACGCCTACGCAACTGGCGCGTTCTGGGATCTCGCTGCAGTCATCACGCCAGTCGTGCTGCCACTGGCGATCGCCGTTGGCGTCGATCCCGTGCTCGCGGGCGCCGCAGTGTTCTCGGGTGCTGCCCTCGGCTCGACCACCTGCCTCTACGGCGACGGCATGATCCTCGCCTCGAAGTCCGTTGGCGTGAAGCCGCTCAACCTCATGCTGTCGATCCTGCCCTACGCGGGCGTCGCGGCGGTGCTGTCCTTCATCGCGTACCTCATCGCAGGCTACGTGTCGTTTGGCGGATAGCCACACGCGCGGTGTGCCCCGGTCTGCCCTAGTGGCAGGCCGGGGCACACCGCGTTTTCGCGCAACACGGGTCGACTTGATAGGTTGCCAGCAGACACCAGTCGTCCCACCACCGGAGGTTTCCATGCAGAGTCGCACCCCGTTTGTCGCAGCCAGCCGAACACAGAGGCGCAGACTGAGCGCCTGGGGAGCGCTCGCAGTGACGGCGGGCCTCTTGTTGAGCGGATGCTCCTCCTCGCCAACTGCACCGGCGGATTCGTCGGAGACGAGTGAACCGGCGGAGGCCGTTGCGATACCGCAGACGACTGCAGGGCTGCAGATCCAATGGATGCTCGATCTACTCAACGCAGATGCCGACATCGCTGCCAACGACTTCGACGGGAAGTTTACGAAGAGCTTTACCGAGGAAGCTCCAGCGGAAACCGTTGCCGAGCAGATGAACGTGGGCGTGCGGCCCGACAAGCCCTTCCTCGTCACGGGATACCAGGACGTGAGCGACGTGCTGGGTGCTGCCCGGATCACCGGCGCCTCCGGTCAGACACTGTCGCTTGAAATGCGCGTCGAGGACGACGGGACCATCGCGGAGATGCTCGTTCGGCCAGCTCCACAACAGTAGTGATCGGGCTTCAGGCGCAGCCGTGTGCGCTTGTGAGGTGTTTGGTGCGCGGTAAAGTGGTTCATGTTGCACGACGTTCGTGTGATAAAACTGCCTCGAAGGAGAGAAACTAGATGCGACTTTCGAACACCCTCACTGGCCCCCGTCTGCGGCAGGGACGCCGCGCGGCTGTCTCCGTCAGTCTGGTGCTCACGGCCGGGCTCGCGCTGGCAGGCTGTACGCCCACGGCCGAGGATCCCGACAGCGATCCGGTGGCCGAATCCACGGAGACGAGTGCCGAGACTGCGCCCGCCACGATCCCCGACA
>JAGNOB010000462.1 GCA_017990305.1 Leucobacter sp. | reverse complement strand
GGACAGTAGAGCAGGGCACGGTCTCGCCCAAGATCTGCACAGACTCAGCGCCGTTCATGCACGCTTCAGCCGCCGCGACGCCCGAGCCCACAAGGCCGAACAACACGATGGCCAGGATAACCCCAGTGATCACGCCGAGCGTGCCGATGACGATGCCGACGATAGCAGGCACATTCTTGGCCTGCGCCTTCTTCGACTGCACGAGGGCGACGATGCTGAGGATCAGGCCGATGAGCGAGATCGGGAGGATGAACGAGACGATGAGACCCACGATGCCGAGAGTCTTGCCCGGGACGGGCATCGGGGCGCCAGCGTAACCGGGTGCGGGAGGCATGCTGCCGTAGCCGGGGGCGTAGCCCTGTGGCTGGCCCTGTGCCTGGCCCTGTGGAGCGCCGTAGCCGGGAGCGGGAGCAGCCGGCGCAACGTAGGGCGCGCCGGGTGCCTGCGGGATATCTGACTGCACGGGCGCTGCGGGCTGTCCCACTGGCGGCGCGGGCGGAAGCGGCGGGGCCACGGGCGGGGCTGGCGGAAGCGGCGGGGCGACCGGTGGAGCCGACGGAACCTCGGTGGGCTCCGGAGTCGTTCCGGGATCGGTGTTCGGCGTGTTGTCGGACATGTCGTTCCTAACGGTATTGATTGGCAAGGGCTCGGCCCTCACAAACAACGATACAGGCCGATGAGCCCCTGTCTACACCTGAATTTGGGTGACGGGCAGCGTCGAATCGGCACCAAAGTCGAGCGTGGAGGGCGTGTGACCCGCGGCAAGCAACTGCGCACCGAGCGATGCGATCATCGCTCCGTTGTCCGTGCAAAGCGAGAGTGGGGGCACCCTGAGTTCGACGCCTGCAGCCGCGGCGCGCTGCGCGGCAACCTCACGTAGCCGGGCATTTGCCACGACACCACCACCGAGTAGGAGCCGCGGAACTCCGAGATCCGCACAAGCGGCCAGCGCTTTGGTGAGCAGCACATCAACCACGGCCTCGCGGAAGCTCGCGGCCACGTCAGCGACCGGAACATCCGCGCCAGATGCTTGCCGCTTCTCCACCCAGCGCGCGACCGACGTCTTCAGCCCCGAGAACGAGAAGTCGTAGCGATGCTTCGCCATGTCCTTCGGCAACGTCAGCCCGCGCGGGAAGCGGATTGCCTGCGGGTCTCCCTCTGCCGCGACTCGATCGATGTGCGGCCCGCCAGGGTATGGGAGCCCGAGCAGCCGGGCAACCTTGTCAAAGGCCTCCCCCGCAGCGTCGTCGATCGTTTCGCCGAGTAGCTCGACGTCGCTCACGAGGTCGCGCACGAGAAGAAGCGAAGTGTGCCCGCCTGAGACGAGCAGTGCGATCGTCGGCAGCTCGAGTTCTCCGATTGTTCCGACGGCGGGTCGCAGGCCGTCGCCGTGCAGCAGGTCTGCTCCGACATGCCCCACGAGGTGGTTCACCGCGTAGAGCGGCTTGTCGAGCGACACCGCGAGCGCTTTCGCTGCGGACACCCCCACCATCAGGGCGCCTGCGAGCCCTGGTCCTCCGGTGACGGCAATCGCGTCGACCTCGTCCAGTGTCACCCCGGCATCGGCGAGCGCACGCTCGATCGTCGGGTTCATTGCCTCAAGGTGGGCGCGCGCCGCGATCTCAGGGATCACTCCGCCGAAGCGAGAGTGCTCATCCATCGACGAGGCGATCGCATTCGCGAGCAGCGTCCGGCCGCGAACGATACCGACGCCTGTCTCGTCACAGCTCGTCTCGATGCCAAGCACGAGCGGCTGGCGTTCTGCTGCGTTCACTGTTTCACTCACTGTCGGTCCTTTAACTGCAACTGCATGACGATCGCGTCGACACCCTCCGGCTGGTAGTACCGGGGCCGCACACCAATCTCGACGAAGCCGAGCGATATGTAGAGCCCGCGGGCGACAGGGTTGTCCGCGCGCACCTCGAGGAACACCTGCGAAGCCCCGCGGCGGGCCGCCTCGTCGAGGAGCTCGTTCATGAGGGCGCGGCCGTGGCCTGCCCCACGCAGCCCTGGGTCGACGGCGATGGTCTGAATGTCGCCGTCGGTGCCGACGACGAGAATGCCTGCGTAGCCACGGATGGTGCCTGCCTCATCGACGAGTACGATGTAGCGGCGGCGCTCGCCGGTGAGCTCCTCTCGCACAATATCGCTACTCCATGCGTCACTGCCGAACAGCTCGGCTTCGAGAGCTGCGACAGCAGAAAGGTCAGTGAGCGCCGCGTCACGAACGATCACGGCGTGACCGGCTTCGGTGCGCGAGGCTGCATCACGTCGGGGAGCCTAAGGTACAGCGCCTGTTCCGGCGCGAAGTCGCGGCCGGCGGCGAGATGCCGTGCAGCAAGTCGAACGAGATCCGCGGCCGGGAGACGCTCCGGCCAGAGCTCGTTGGTGACGCTCTCGTAGCCCTCACGAGCCGCGAGATGTGGATCGCCGGCGCGCTCGGGAATCCCAGCCCAGTCGAGCGAGGTGTAGTCCGAGACGAAAAGCTCACGACGCTTCG
>JAGNOB010000067.1 GCA_017990305.1 Leucobacter sp. | reverse complement strand
GGGGCGGACGAGCAGCCGGTCGCCCTTCAGGATCTCGCCGACGGGCACGGTCTCACTTCGCTCGTCGCCGAGCACGCCGCTCGGCGACGCGGATCCCTCGCCTGCGCCCACTGGCGCCCTGAGTAGTCGAGTCGCCTGCTGTGGTGCGCGCTTGAGCAGTGCAGTGAGCTCACGCTTCGACCGGTTCTCGGCGTAGTCTTCGAGAGCTTCGCCGCCCGTGATCATGAGCACGACGATGAGCGCCGCCCATACCTCGCCGACGCTCACCGCGGCGACGATGGCGATGACGGCAAGGATGTCGAGGCCGGCATGGCCACGCATGAGCTGACGCACCATTCCATAGGCTTGCCAGGCGGCGATGCACAGCGCGTAGCCCCCAACGATCCACGGCGCCGCACCGCGTGCGGGCGTCGCGAGGAGCGTGAGTCCCACGGCGGCGACAACAATCGTGAGCGCGACGGCGGGGTACGCCTTGGCCCACCGAAGCAGTGTGTTCATAGCCTTTATCTTGCACCCTCATAGGGATGCGGGGCAATGGTGGACCCCGCTCCCACCAGGCGCAGGGTAACCCCGGAGCCCCTAGCGGCGCGTAAACACCGCGGGCCGCTTTTCAGCGAACGCCGCCCGGCCCTCGTCAGCGTCTGCGGTCGCGAACGTCACGGTCTGCAGCTCACGCTCGAAGCGGACGGCCTCTTCCTGCGGCATGTTCGCTGCGGCGCGCAGGTTCGCCTTCGCGGTCTCTGCCGCAATCGGCGGGCGAGAGGCGATGGTTGCCGCAAGCTCACGGGCGCGATCAAGCAGATCCTCCGCGGGAAGCACCTCGGTGACGAGCCCCCACGCAAGCGCGCGCTCCGCGTCGATCGCGTCACCCGTAAGCAGCATGGTCGCCGCATTCGACTGGCCAATCGAGGCCGTGAGGAACGCGGTCATCCCGCCGCCACCGATCCAGCCCAGCTTGATCTCCGGGGCAGCGAACGTCGCGTTCGCTGCGGCGAGGCGAATGTCGCAGGACAGCGCCGTTTCGAGACCGCCACCCAGCGCGTAGCCGTTGACCGCGGCGATCACCGGCTTGCGGCACTCGCGAAGCGCATCGCAGTAGTCCTTGCGGTTGCGGAACTCCCAAGGCGTCGCGTAGCTGTCAAGCGTGCGGATGTCGCTGCCCGCACTGAATGCGCGCTCACCGGCGCCAGTCAGAATGATGACGCGGATCTCGTCGTCTGCGTTGAGCTCGGCGATCACGCGCTCGAGCTCCGCACTCATCTCGGGGGTGACCGCGTTGAGCTTGGCGGGGCGGTCGAGTGTGATCGTGGCGACGTGACCGTCGCGTTCGAGCCCGATCCGACCGTCAACCTGGTCTGCGGGCGCTGCGGGTGTGGAGGAAGACACTATCGAGTCCTAACTACTGTGTGGATCGTCTGAGGTGAGCGGCGGCTGGGATCAGGCCGGCAGGGACGCGGTCGCGAGCGTGCGAGCATATTCGCGCTGAACCGCGCGCCAGGCACCGGCCGGATCCCCACCGGCTATGTATTCACGGAGCGCGGCGGATGCGGTTGCCTGAAATCCCGTATAGCCGGGGAGGCGCGGCCGCACCCACGAGGCTTCGATGGTGCGGCGGGTCGCCGCGTAGAAACCGCCAGCGCGCGCGTTCACCTCGTCGTTTGACCACGCACTCGCGGCGGAGGGCTGGCCGGCATGCTCGGGGATCGCCGTCGCCTGCGTGAGCGGGTGCATGAGCCACGCCAGCATGTCGACAAGGTCGTCGCTCGGCTGGCTGCGGGTGGTGACGGCGAGCCCCGTCCCACCAATGACCGAACCGATCAGCCCACCGGGCCCGGCAGGGGCATCCCCAAAGGCGAGCGCGCCAGGTCCTGCAGCGTAGGTGACGTAGCCGTAGACAAGTGGCACGTAGGCGATGTCCCGTACGTCACGCATGCGCTCGAGCAACCCAATCGGGTTGAGGTCGGTAGCGCCCGCGGGAGCGGTTCGGGCAAGCTCAGTGAGGATCTTCGCGGCCTCGACACCTGTGGGCTCCGAAATGAGCTCGCCTCCCCCATCGACGGCAGGCTCCTCACCGAGCGAGACGCAGATCGAGAGGTAACTCAGCAACGCGTGCGGCCCGGCAAGGTTTGGCGCAACGGGCTCATGCTGTGCGAGTTCGAGCACGCCGTCCCAGGTCTCTGGAGCCTCGGGCACCCGCTCGGCGAGCCGGGCCGACACCTGCGTCGCAGCGTCGAGCGGCAACGCCCACGTCTTCCCGCCGACCTCGTACGAGGTCAGACTTGGGCCAACAACGTTGGAGGCGATGCGGGCAAGTGTCTCACCGTCGAGCCACGACTCCACAGGCCGCAGCGCGTCGCCCGCGAGCGCATCGCCCAGGTGTGGGTGATCGAGCACGATGACGTCATATTGCTTCGCGAGATCCTCGATGGGGCTCGATTCGAAGCCCTCGAGCGTGTGCACGTCCCATTCGATGAGCCCCGGCGCAGCGAGCGCTGCCCGTTCGACGGCGAGGCGGCCTCGCGGATGATCCCAAGTCAGACCTCGAAACGCCACAGTTACACCTGCTTCGCAGCGGAAATCGTTGTCTCTGCCGCGGCGCCGCCAGCAATGAGCGCCTCGATCTGCTCGGCAGTCATGCCGGCCTCCGCGAGGATCTCACGTGAGTGCTCGCCGACGAGCGGAGCGCCGCGCGTGATGCGCGCAGGGGTGCGCGCGAACTGGTAAGGGAACCCCGGGGTCCGCACGGTGCCCTCGGTCGGGTGCTCGTACTCGACGAAAGTGCCGTTGTGCGCGATCTGCGGATCGTTGACGAGATCGTCGTAGCCGTAGACCGGGCCAACCCACATACCTGCATCGCCCAGCTTCTGCAGCCAGTGCGCGGTGGTCTCGAGTACGAGGCGATCCTGCACGCCACGGTAGAGCTCGTCGCGACGGCTCCAGCCCTCGACCTCGCCAGTCCAGCCAGCAAAGCCGGGTTCTCCGATGAGCTCGCCGAGCGCCTCTGGCTCGGCGAACGCGAGCGCAATAAAGCTGTCAGCTGTCTTGAAGATGCCGTAGGGGGCGCGAATGAAGCTGTGCGCGTGCGGCTCTGCTGAGCGCTGCTGCGGGATGCCGCCGACCGTGTATACCGAGAGCTCCTGCATCTGCAGCGTCGTGACGGCGTCGAGCATGTTCACTGTCACGAGCTGCCCCTCGCCGGTGCGCTCGCGGTGAAGCAGCGCTGCGAGTACGCCCTCGAAGGCTGTCGACGCGGTCACGGCGTCGGCGAGGAACTGGCCGGCCGGCGTCGGTGCCTCGCCCTCGCGGCCTGCCGAGAGCATTGCCCCGCTCATCGCCTGCAGCAGCAGGTCCTGGCCGGGGCGATCTCGGTACGGGCCGTCCTCGCCGTACCCCGAAATTGACACGTAGACGATGCTCGGGTTCACCGCCCGCAACGACTCGTAGTCGACTCCAAGCCGAGCCGCGACGCCGGGGCGGTAGTTCTGCAGGAACACATCTGATTCGGCGACGAGTGCGAGCAGTGCTTCGCGGCCGGCTTCGTCTTTCAGGTTCAACGCAACGGAGCGCTTGTTCCGATTGAGCGAGAGGAACGAAACGTTGATCTCGTTGCCCGGCGCACCACCAGCTGCGGTGTGGCGCTGCCATTCCCCCGTGGTCGGCTCGACCTTGATGACATCAGCACCAAGGTCACCGAGTCGCTGGGCGGCAAACGGACCAGCCATCGCGATCGAGCAGTCGAGCACGCGGTATCCGGCAAGGACGGCCGGGGCGGAAGTAGTCATGGTGTGGATCTCCGAAAGAAGGTGTCAGGTGTGGTGTGGTGCGGTTAGCGTGTCGGCGCCGGCGGGAGAATGATCTCTGCGCCTCCGGCAGCCGCCGACTGATGCATGGCCTCGATGAGCTCAACCGAGCGCGCTGCGACACGCGCGTCTGAGTTGTTCTCCGTCTCGCGCCCGGTAAGCAGGTCGACGAAGCGTGCGGGAGGAGCGAGGCACTCGTACTCGCCCGCGCCTGGTTCGATGTCCAGGTCCCACCGCTGCCCGTCGTACCGGTGCAGGGCAACCCGCTCGCGCTCGGTGTCGAGCATGAGCACGCCCTCCGAGCCGAAGATGCGAATGTCGACCTGGTATGGATCAGCGTCGGGCAGCGTCGCCGCCCCCGAGAGCGCACCGAGCGATCCGCCTTCGAAGCCGAGTACTGCCGAGTTGAACAGGTCGACCGCAGCCCCGGGTGCGCTCATCTTCGCGATGACGCTCTCGGTGCGTAGGCCCGTGAGCCAAAAGAGCAGCGCGCTTGAGTGCGTGACCTGACCGTGGGCGTACCCGCCGCCGCGCTCGGGCGACTGCCACGTGCTCGCCTGTGGGCCTGCGGTGTTCGAGTCCCAACGGCTGCGAATGTCGTCGGGGTTACCCGCGAACAGCCCGCGGGTTGGGGACGCCATGTGGCAGAGCACATGCTGGATCTCTCCAAGGTGCCCCGCATCGACGAGCCGCTTTGCCTCGATTGTGAACGGCTTGTAGTTCCAGCCGTACGGCACGAGCACGTGGACGCCCGCCGCTTCACTCTTCGTTGCCAGTTCCCAGGCGCTTGCCGCGTCGAGGCTTACGGGCTTCTCGACCTGCACGTGCAGGCCACGGTCGATCGCGCGGAGCGCGTGCTCGACGTGGAGGTCGTGCGGCGTCGTGATGATGACGCCGTCGAGGTCTGCGTCGAGCAGTTCGTCGTAGTCTTCGGTGGCGAAGCCAAAGCCGAACTCGTCGCGCACCGCGTCGAGTGTCGGGCCCTGGCCGCACACGCCTACGAGCTCAACGTCGTCTCGTGCGGCGTAGATCGGGAAGTGATTGCTCGTCGCCCACCAGCCTGCGCCAATCGCGCCGAGTCTGGCCTTGCGTCCGTTGGGGAGTTCCAGGCCGCTCATCGCGCAAGCTCCCAACTCCGTCGTCCGTGGAGCATGGATTCACGTACGGCACCCTGATCGCGGAGCCGCTCGAGGTTACCGGTGACGGGGAAAATGGCGTAGTCGAGTGCCGCTGCGGGCCATGGGCCGAGGGCCGAGCCTGCGGTGCGGATGATGTCGAGCGTGGATACCGGGCCGTTCGCGCCCGCGAGCACGGCGAGCACCGCTTCGTCGATTTCGGCGACGTAGCGCGCACTGTCGTCGAGGAACTCGGTCGCGGCCGCCCCTTCGTAGATCGGGTAGTGCGCGGTCAACAGCAGTTCAGCGTTGAACGCGCGTACCCGTTCGATGGAGTCGAGGTAGTCGGCGGTGTCGCGGTACGTGGGCGGGAACGCCGGCTGCCCATCGGCAGTCGGAACCGTTCGGCCGAGCACCGCGTCGCTGATTGCGATTGCGCCGTTCGCTTCGTCCCAGATTGCCAGGTGGCCCGGGCTGTGCCCCGGCACGTGCACGACGCGGACGGTGCGGTCGCCGAGGTCGAATACTTCACCGCCTACGAGCTCACCGTCGAGGCGCACGAGGTCGCTGTCGGCGCGCACGGTGGCCGTCGTCTCTGGCGGATCGTCGAACCCGTCTGGGTCGGCGAACTCACCGTAGCGTTCGGCGATGAGGCGCTCGACGTCTTCGGTGAGTTCGCGGTCCAGGCGGTGCGCGAGCAGCTCAACCGCCGGCAGGGCTGCGCGCAGTGCGCCATTACCGCCGGTGTGGTCAAAGTCGCAGTGGCTGTTGATGGCCCAGCGGATCGTGCCCGGGTCGATTCCCTCGGCGGCGAGCGCTGGCAGCAGGGTCTCAGTCACTGATTCACGCACGCCGGTATCGAACAGCAGCGATGCTTCAGACCCTACGAAGAGGTATAGCGCGACAAAGCGTTCGCCGAGCGGTGCGACGAAGCGGTGGAGCCCGGGTCGGATTTCGGTCATGAGTTATCGCTCCGTTCCATCGAGGATGAGTCGCAGCCCGGCACGTTCCGGGCGCATGTGGGGGCCGGCTGGGTTCGACCAGCCTTCCCCGTTTGCCGCGGCCGCGATTCCGGCCTCGTCGATAGTGATCCCTGCGCCTGGCGCGTCGCTGAGCACGATGCCCCCGTCCTGGAACTCGTGGTCGACGAGCAGCCCAGGGGCAAATACGAGGTCTTGCACCTCGGTTGTCAGGTGGTTCGGGACGGCTGTTGCTGCGGCGGCAACAGCAGGGTTTGCGTTGTAGCCGACGATGCTGACGGGAATGTCATGGGCGTCGGCGGCGTATGCAAGCCGCATGAAGTGTGTGATGCCCCACACCGCACCCGCCTGGGCGATATCGGGTGAGCCCGCTGCGAAGAAGGGCCGGAATTGGTCGATGCCCGTGAGGTTCTCTCCGGTGGCGACGGCGGATCGGATCTGTGCGCCGAGCCGAACGTGCCCTGCGACGTCCCAGCGGCGCACCGGCTCCTCGATCCAGAGCAGGTCGAACTGCTCCTCGATCGCGCTGACGTACCGAACGCCCTGTTTCGGCTGCCACGACTCGTTTGCGTCGAGCATGAGACCCGGCCGGTTGGTGTGGACGCTGAGCGCGTCGGCCATGATTTCGAGGCGCCGCAGGTCGGCGTCAAGGTCGAGCCCGCCCTTGAGCTTGCCGGCGACGTAGCCGCGTTCTGCGAAGCCAGCGTAGAGCCCTGACAGATTGTCGTCAGGCAGCGCGATGTCGAGCCCTGAAGCATAGCCGGGCACGAAACGATCGCGGCCGCCGAGGAGCCGCCACAGGGGCTCTCCAGCTGCCTTGGCTTTGATGTCCCATAGCGCGGCATCGAGTGTCGCGATGCCGCCGTAGGTCGCGCCCGAGTGCCCAGATTTGAAGACCTGCGCGACCATGCGGTCGAACAGCGCCCCTAGGGCGCGCGGGTCCTCGCCGAGGATGGCTGGGAACAAACGCTCGAGGTCTGCGTGTGAGCCGACTCCGACGCCCTCGATGCCGGCATCGGTTTCGATGATCACGATGGGCGTTTCAGTAACCGCCGGATCAATGTGGCCGTTCGCGTCGCCGATAGGCCGCTGCCAGTTGTGGCGCGTGTGCAGGGTCCTGTACCCGGTGATCTTCATATCGTCCTTGATTCTGCGTTGGAAACTTAACATACATCATACGACTTACGGGTTGAATAAGCGACCCACATGCATATTTGGTGATTTGCACAGCGATTCTGCGCCCGATGTGCAGCATTCCGTCATACGTCGCACGTTTCTCGCTAGAATCGCCCCATGTCACCGCTTCCCCCACAGCCCCAGACGCTCGGCGCCCCCAGAACCCCCACCGCGCGGTTCGGCACCATCGTCGTGCACGACCTCGTCACCGCCATCGTTGTCGGCGACTTCAATGCAGGCGAGCTCCTCCCGAGCGAGACCGAGCTCTGCGACCACTTCGGTGTCAGCCGCACCGTAATCCGCGAGTCGATCAAGCGCCTCGAGGAGAAGGGCATGGTCTCTGTCGCCCAGGGCCGCGGCACCGTGGTGACCCAGCAGCACGACTGGAACATCCTTGATCGGGTCGTGTTGACGGTCATGATCGAGAACGATGCCGAGCTCGGGATTCTCGATGAGATCGCGACAGTTCGTGCGGAACTCGAGTCGGGCATGGCCGACCGCGCAGCCGGGCGCAGGGACGACGCCGACATCGCCGAGTTGCTGGCCGCACACGCCCGCCTCGAGGAGACCATCGAGGATTCTGAAGCGTTCGCTGCCAGCGACGTCGACTTCCACCCCCAGGTCATGGCCATCGCCGGCGATCGACTCGCGCAGGGCATCGCGCGCACGCTCACGAGCAGAG